>JAEHDA010000068.1 GCA_016880655.1 Rhodocyclaceae bacterium | reverse complement strand
TCCGGAGTGGTCCGCACCTCGTCGGGCGAACCGTCGCCGATCTTCTTGCCGTAGTCGAGCACCACCACGCGGTCGGACAGGTCCATGACCACACCCATGTCGTGCTCGATCAGCACGATGGTGGTACCGAACTGGTCGTTCACGTCGAGGATG
Source organism: Rhodocyclaceae bacterium (assembly GCA_016880655.1). GTDB lineage: Bacteria > Pseudomonadota > Gammaproteobacteria > Burkholderiales > Rhodocyclaceae > Fen-999. Next base: position 8,030 of record JAEHDA010000068.1, on the reverse strand, counting down.
AAGCGGCTCATGTCCTGCTTCTCTTCCACGTTCATGCCCGCCATCGGCTCGTCGAGCAGCAGGATCTGCGGCTCCATGGCCAGCGCCCGGCCGAGGTCCACACGCTTTTGCAGGCCGTAGGGCAGCCGCCCGACCGGCGTCTTGCGGATGTGCTGGATCTCCAGGAAATCGACGATCTCTTCGACCCTGGCCCGGTGGGCGAGTTCTTCGCGGCGCGCCGGACCCCACCAGACGGCCTGCTGGAACAGGTTGGCCTTCATCTTCAACGTGCGGCCGGTCATGATGTTGTCGATCACGCTCATGCCCTTGAACAGCGCCAGGTTCTGGAAGGTACGGGCGATGCCGGCCCTGGCGGCGCGATACGGGTCCATGCGCTTGAAGTGCTCGCCGCGCAGGATCACCTCGCCTTGCTGCGGCCGGTACACGCCGTTGATGACGTTGAGCATGGAGCTCTTGCCGGCGCCGTTGGGGCCGATGATGGCGCGAACCTCGTGCTCGCGCACGTCGAACGAGATGTCGGTCAGCGCCTTGACGCCGCCGAAGGAGAGCGAAATGCCCTTGAGGTCGAGGATGACGTCGCCAATCTCTCTCATGACGCCTGCCCCCTGGCCGCAACGTCGCGGATGCTCAAGTCTGCGGACACCTTGCCGCGCCGGCCGTCCTCGAACTTCACCTCGGTCTCGATGAACTGGCTCTGCTTGCCCGTGTAGAGCGCGTCGATCAGCACGCCGTACTTCTCGGCGATGAAGCCGCGCCGGACCTTTCTCGTCCGGGTCAGCTCGTCGTCGTCGGGGTCGAGTTCCTTGTGCAGCACCAGGAAGCGGCGGATCTGGGTGTCGGCCATCCTGACGTCGGAGGCGAGTTCGACGTTCACCTGCTCGATGCATTCCCGGATCAGCTCGATCACCTCGACTTTGCCGGCGAGGTCGACATAGCCGGAATAGGCGAGGCCCCGCCGCTCGGCCCAATTGCCGACCGCGCCCATGTCGATGTTGATGAAGGCGCAGACCATGTCGCGGTCGTGGCCGAAGCAGACCGCCTCCTTGATGTGGGGGAAGAACTTGAGCTTGTTCTCGATGTAGTTGGGCGCGAACATCGCGCCGCCGGCAAGCCGGCCGACGTCCTTGGCGCGGTCGATGATCTTCAGGTGGCCCTGCTCGTCGAGGAAGCCGGCATCGCCGGTGTGGAAGAACCCGGCGGCGTCGATCGACTCGGCCGTCGCATCCGGCCGGCGGTAGTACTCCTTCATCAGCGCCGGGCCCTTGACCAGGATCTCGCCGTTCTCGGCGATGCGGATCTCGACGCCGGGCGTCGGCTTGCCGACCGAGTCCAGCTTCACCTCGTCGTCGGGCTGCACGCAGACGAAGGCGCAGGTCTCGGTCTGGCCGTAGAGCTGCTTGAGGTTGATGCCGATCGAACGGTAGAAACGGAACAGGTCGGGGCCGATGGCCGCGCCGGCCGTGTAGGCAACTCGGATGCGGCTCATGCCCAGCACGTTGCGCAGCGGCCCGAAGACCAGCAGGTCGCCCAGCGCGTAGAGCAGTCGGTCAACGAACGGAACAGAATGCCTGGCGAGGATCTCGGCTCCACAGCGCTTCGCCACCTTCATGAAATAGTGGAACATCGAGCGCTTGATGCGCCCCGCATCCTCCATGCGGATCATCACCTGCGTCAGCAGGTTCTCGAACACGCGCGGCGGCGCGAAGTAGTAGCTCGGCCCGATCTCGCGCAGGTCGATCATCACCGTCTCGGCCGATTCGGGACAATTCACGGTGAAGCCGGCCGTCATCGCCTGCGCCAGCGAGAACAGGTGGTCGCCGACCCATGCCATCGGCAGGTAGGAGAGGATGTCGTCGTTGTCGTTGAGGCCGTCGATGGCGATGCCACCCTTGCCGGACGAGATGAAGGCGGCATGGGTCTGGCAGACGCCTTTCGGTTTTCCCGTGGTGCCCGACGTGTAGAGGATCACCGAGACGTCGTCGGTCTTGCCCAGCGCGATTTCCTGGCCGAGGAAGTCCGGCTGGTTCCGGTTGTGGATGCGGCCCATGGCCAGCACTTCGTCGAGACCGTGCAGATAAGTTTGCGTGTAATGGCGGAGGCCGCGCGGATCGTCGTAGAGGATGTGTTTCAGCGAGGGGCACTGCTCGCGCACTTCGAGCAGCTTGTCGACCTGCTCCTGGTCCTCGACGATGGCGATGTGGATGTCGGCATCCTGGAGGACGAAGACCATTTCCTGCGCAACGGCGTCCTGGTAGAGCGGCACCGGAATGCCGCCCAGGCTTTGCGCGGCGATCATCGCCCAATACAGGCGCGGCCGGTTGTCGCCGATGATGGCGAGACGGTCGCCGCGCTTGAAACCGAGTTCGGCCAGCCCGCAAGCCATGGCGGCAACTTCGTCCGCGACCTGTTCCCAGGTCCAGCTTTGCCAGATGCCGAGATCCTTCTCGCGCATGGCAGGCCGGTTGCCGCGCACCCTGGCATGGTGCAGCAGCAGCCGCGGAAAAGTGTCCAGCGTAGCGTCGTCCTGCGACGCCGCCGGCATTGCCACCATCCTGTGTCTCCTCGTTTGCCGTTTGCGGCTCAGTGTGACAACCGGCCGCCCGGTCTGTATGCGATTCATTGTAGTCACCGATCAGCCTAGAATTGTCGCGTGGCCGACAATTCGGAAAAAATTCCTGCGACCCTCGCCGAAACCCTGCGCAACAGCCGCTGGGCCTGCGACCTTGCCGACGCCGAGTTCGCCCGCGTCGAGTCCGGGGTGTTCGAACGCAAGGTCGAAGTGGGCGGCTACGTCTGCCGTCGCGGCGAGCCGGTCGAACACTGGTTCGGGGTCATCGAGGGCCTGCTCAAGCTGACCAGCGATCTGGAGAGCGGCAAGACTGCCACCCTCACAGGCATTCCGCCTGGCGGCTGGTTCGGCGAGGGCTCGATGCTCAAGACCGAGACGCGCCGCTACGACGCTGTTGCGCTGCGGGAAACGCGCGTCGCCTGCATGCGCCGCGAGACCTTCCAGTGGCTGCTCGATCACAGCATCTGCTTCAACCGCTACCTGCTGGTGCAGCTCAACGAGCGGCTCGGCCAGTTCATCGGCCTGCTCGAATCCGAGCGCCTGCTCGATACCGACGCGCGCGTCGCCCGCTGCCTGGCCACGCTCTTCAACCCCGTCCTCTATCCTGGCACCGGCCCGCACCTGGCAGTCTCGCAGGAGGAGATCGGTTACCTCACCGGCGTGTCAAGGCAGCGCGTCAATCGCTCGCTGAAGGTGCTCCAGTTCGCCGGCTACCTGACCGTCGAATACGGCGGCATCACCATCCGCGAGCTCGGCGGTCTGCGGCGCTTCGCCGGCTGAGGTTGGTAACGCAATCGGCATGCGGTAAAGTCGCGGCAACGCAACATTCGGAGACCAAGACAAATGCGCGCATTCCTGATCTTCCTCGGCCTGGCCCTGCTGGCCGCCGTCGGCTGGGTCTGGCTGACCCTGACCTGGAGCTATTCGGAAGGCGAACGCGCCGGCTACGTGCAGAAGTTCTCCCGCAAGGGCTGGCTCTGCAAGACTTGGGAAGGCGAGATCGCCATGGTCACCATGCCCGGCGCAATTCCCGACAAGTTCGAGTTTTCCGTGCGCGACGAAGCCGTCGCCGGCCAGATCAACGCGCTGGCCGGCAAGCGTGTCGTGCTCTCCTACGCGCAGCACAAGTTCATCCCGACCAGCTGCTTCGGCGAAACCGAGTACTTCGTCACCAGCGCCCGCGCCCTCGAAGAGCAGCAGCCCGCGTCGCCCGCAGCTGCCGTCGCACCGCCCCTGACGCCAGCCGCGCCGGCGCCGACGGCACCCGCATCCGGCACCGCCAGCCCGATGAGCGCCGGCTACTAGCCGACGGAGGTGCCGTCCATCAACTAATCACAACCAGTTGATCTTGCTGAATTAATGCTGGGACTTTTATGTTACTAAAGTTATAATGAAAATGTAGTTCAATTATTGGTTGCACGGTCTTGCCCACGATTAATTGCAACCTCCTTTCGAGTCTCAAGGTCCGCATCACGCTGGTGGTGGTAATCCTGGTCCTCGCCAGCGTTTGGGGATTCGCCCTGATGGTCGCCGGCCGACAGGAAAGCCGCCTGCGGGAGTTGCTGGCCATCCAGCAGCACGCGGTTCTCGGCTACGTCGCGGAGAATATCGACAGCGTAATCCGCCTGCGCCTGGACAGCCTGGCCCAGACGGCGGCGACGCTTCCGCTCGTGCAGCTCGGCGACCGGAAGCGGCTGACCGAAACCCTTGCCGCCCGCCCCATCCTCACCAGCATCTTCAACTCGGGCATCATCGTGGCGCGGCCCGACGGTGCCGGCGCCTTCGCCGACTATCCGCCGCTGCCGGGTCGCAGCGACGTGGATTTCGGCAGCCTGGATTCCTTCCAGGACGCCCTGTTCGATGAACGCGCCGTCATGGGACGGCCGTTCCGCGGCCGCTTCCTCGACAAGCCGGTGGTGACGTTCGCGGCTCCGGTGTTCGACGGCAACGGCCATATCGCCGCCATGCTGATCGGCATCACGACGCTGGATGCGCCGAACTTCCTAGACCTCATCGGCAAGCGCCTGCCCGAAGGCGGCGGCGACATGCTCGTGGCGGCACCGGAGCATGGCATCTTCGTCACCGGTACCGACCCCTCGTTCATGTTGCGGCCGCTGCCGATCAACCAGGCCACTTACCCGTTGTTCGAGAAGATCAAGGCCGGCTTCGAGGGCACGGTGGTCAGTGCCCGGTTCGACGGCATCGAGCGCCTGGTTTCGGTGCGGCGAATCCCGGCGGCCGGCTGGGTCGTGGTGGCGCGTTTGCCGACCGAGCAGGCCTTCGCACCCGTGCGCGAACAGCGACGTTTCGTGCTGGCCGGGGCGGCGGCACTCTCGCTGCTCGTCGGACTGCTTGCAACCCTGTTTCTGCGCCGCGCGCTCGGTCCGCTCAGCCGTGCCGCGGACCGCCTCGACGCAATCACCCAGGACAAGGCGACGCTGGCGCCGCTGCCCGAGGGACACCCCGACGAGGTCGGACGGCTGGTACGCAGCTTCAACCGCCTGTACACCCGCCTGGCGCGCGAGTCCGCCGCGCTGCGCCTGGCCGGCAAGGTGTTCGAGAACACCCACGAGGGCGTGACCGTCACCGATGCGGCGGGCACGATTCTGGACGTCAACCCGGCCTTCTGCGAGATCACCGGATTCAGCCGCGAGGAAGCACTGGGACAGAATCCGCGCATCGTCAAGTCCGGTCGCCAGGGCCCGGAATTCTACGAGGCGATGTGGCAGGCGATCGCCAATCGCGGTCACTGGCGCGGAGAGATATGGAACCGGCGCAAGGACGGCGAGGTCTATCCCGAACTGCTGACCATTTCGGCCGTGCGTGACGAGTCCGGCGCAACGACTCATTACGTGGCCGTGTTTTCCGACATCTCCCACATCAAGCAGCATCAGCGGCAGCTCGAGACCATCGCGCACTTCGATGCCCTCACCGGCCTGCCCAACCGCCTGCTGCTGGGCGACCGCATCCGGCAGGCCATCGCGCAGACGCAGCGTGCCGGCCACCTGCTGGCCGTCTGCTACCTTGATCTGGACAACTTCAAGCCGGTCAACGACAGCCTCGGCCACGAAGCGGGGGACATGCTGCTGATGGAGATCGCCCGGCGGCTGAAGGCTTGCGTGCGTGGCGGCGACACGGTGGCGCGCCTGGGCGGCGACGAGTTCGTGCTGCTGTTGACGGAGCTGGAGCGCTTCGACGAATGCGAGGCCGTGCTCGACCGGGCGCTCGAATCCATCGCCGCACCTTGCGTCATCGCCGGCCGGACCATCACCATTTCCGCCAGCATCGGTTTCACCATTTTCCCCATGGACGACGCCGATCCGGATACCCTGCTGCGCCATGCGGACCAGGCCATGTACAAGTCCAAGCAGTCGGGGCGGCATTGTCACTTCCTTTTCGATGCCGAGCACGACCGCCGCGCCCGCGCCCACCATGAGACGCTGACCCGCATCGAGCATGCCCTGCGGCGGCGCGAGTTCGTTCTCCACTATCAGCCGCAGGTCGATCTGCGCCAGGGCCGCATCGTCGGCGCGGAGGCGCTGATCCGCTGGCAGGATCCCGAGCGCGGCCTGTTGCCGCCGGGCGAATTCCTGCCCGATATCGAGCATCACGATCTGATCGTGGCGGTCGACGAGTGGGTGATCGAGACGGCGCTGGTGCAGTTGGCGGCCTGGCAGGCTGACGGGCTGGACCTGAAGGTCTGCGTCAACGTCTCCGCGCGCCACCTGCAGCGGGACGACTTCATGCCGCGCCTGAGGGAACTGCTGGCGGCGCATGCCGACGTATCGGTGGCCGGGCATCTGGAGCTGGAGGTGGTCGAATCGACGGCCATCGAGGACATGGTCCGCGTGCCGCGCATCATCGAGGAATGTCGCGAGCTCGGCATCGACTTCGCCATCGACGATTTCGGCACCGGCTATTCGTCGCTGACCTATTTCAAGATGCTGGCGGCGGAGACCCTCAAGATCGACCAGTCCTTCGTCCGCGACATGCTGAAGGACCCGGACGACCTCGCCATCATCGAGGGCGTCATCGGCCTGTCGGAAGTATTCCGGCGCCGCGTCATCGCCGAAGGCGTCGAAACCGTCGCCCACGGCATCGCCCTGCTCGGCATGGGCTGTAGCCTGGCCCAGGGCTACGGCATCGCCCGGCCGATGCCGGCGGCTGCATTCGCCGATTGGGTGAAGACCTGGCGGCCCGACCCGGCCTGGGCGACCGTCAGTCGCGGCCGCTGGCCGCGCGACGACATCCAGTTGCTGGTGGCGGAAAACAATCACCGCTGCTGGGTCGACACCATCGCCGCACGCCTGGCCGGCGTCGAGGGAGGCGAGGCGCCCGAAATCGATCCCCATGCCTGTCGCTTCGGCCAGTGGTACGACACCGCCGGCCGCATCCGCCACAGCCACCTCGCCGAGTTTCCCGCCATCGACGTCGTGCACCGGCGTATCCACGAAATCGGCGCTGCGGCGCTGGCGCTGCATGAACAGGGTCGGAGCGACGAGGCGAACCGCCTGCTGCCCAAGCTCTTCCGTCTGCGCGAGGAACTGGTGGCGCTCCTCCATGCGCTGCAATCCTCGCTTGGACAGACGCCAAGCCCGCAAGCCCCTGCGTCCTTCCCGCCGGTACCTTCCGCGTGACCACCCGGGATTTCTCTTCCCTGCCGCTGTCGGCACCGCTGTTGCGCAATCTCGAGCGCCTCGGCTACGTCGCCATGACGGCGATCCAGGCGCAAAGCCTGCCGCTGATCCTGAAGCGGCGCGACCTGATCGCCCAGGCCGACACCGGCAGCGGCAAGACGCTGGCCTTCGCCATCGGCATCCTGCACAAACTCGACCCGACCGACTTTGCCACGCAGGCGCTGGTGCTGTGCCCGACCCGCGAACTGGCCGACCAGGTGGCCAAGGAACTGCGCCGCGTCGCCCGCTACGCCGACAACGTCAAGGTGCTGACGCTCTGCGGCGGCACGCCGATGGGGCCGCAGATCGCCTCGCTCGAACATGGCGCCCATGTGATCGTCGGCACGCCCGGCCGCATCCAGGACCACATGAGCCGCGCGAGCATCGACCTCTCGCACATCGGCACGCTGGTGCTCGACGAAGCCGACCGCATGGCCGGCATGGGCTTCTTCGACGAGATCAAGGGCATCGTCCGCGCCTGCCCGCCCGGGCGCCAGACGCTGATGTTCTCGGCCACCTACCCCGACGACATGAAGAAGGCCAGCGCCGCCTTCCTCACCCGACCCGAAGAATTGAGGGTCGATGCCGCGCAGGACGCGACGCGCGTCGAAGAGCGTTTCTTCGAGGTGCCACACGAGAAGCGCAACCACGCCGTCGCGCACCTGCTCGCCCATTTCCGGCCCGAATCGACGCTGGCATTCTGCAACACCCGCATCCACTGCCGCGAACTCGCCGCCGAGCTGCGCGAACAGGGCTACTCGGCGCTGGCGCTGCACGGCGAGCTG
>JAEHDA010000067.1 GCA_016880655.1 Rhodocyclaceae bacterium | reverse complement strand
TTCGCCGCCTCCATCGGTTCGCTCAAGACCATTGTCAAGGCCGATGTCGCCGCCGAGATCGGCAAAGGCATCGCCGATAATCTGCTCGCCCCGGCACTGGCTTGGCTGGAAGACTGCAATAACCGCATCGTCACCCTCGCCGATAGCGACTATCCGCAAGCCCTGCTGAACATTCCCGACCCGCCGCTGTTATTGTATGTAAAGGGTCGGCTCGACCTGCTCAACCGTTCCGCGCTGTCCATCGTCGGCAGCCGCAATGCCACGCCGCAGGGCATCAACAACGCCGAAGCATTTGCCAAGTCGTTGAGCGATGCCGGGTTGTGCATCATCAGCGGCATGGCGCACGGCATCGATGCCGCCTCGCATCGCGGCGCATTGCGCGGATCGGGCGGCAGCATAGCTGTGGTCGGCACCGGGCTGGACAAGGTCTACCCCGCCGCGAACCGCGACCTCGCCCATGCGCTTGCCAGCCAGGGCACGCTGGTCTCGGAATTCCCGCTCGGCACACCGCCGCTGGCCGCCAACTTTCCGCGCCGCAACCGCATCATCAGCGGCATGAGCGTCGGCTGCCTGGTGGTGGAAGCATCGCTGCAAAGCGGCTCGCTGATTACCGCGCGGCTGGCGCTGGAGCAGGGCAGGGACGTGTTCGCCATCCCCGGTTCGATACACGCGCCGCAAAGCAAGGGCTGCCACGCGCTGCTCAAGCAAGGCGCGAAGCTGGTCGAGACCGCGCAGGATATCCTCGAGGAATTGGGCGGCCTGGTAGTTGCAACCGCTGCCGCACCCGGTTCGGACACGCAAGGCGCAGACTCCGCGCTACTGGAACAGATCGGCTTTGATCCGGTCGACCTGGATACGCTCGGTGCGCGCTGCGGCTTGACGGTAAGCCAGCTATCCGCCATGCTGTTGGCACTCGAACTGGAGGGGCGCATCAGTGCGTTACCCGGCGGCTTGTATCAACGAATTCATTAAACACTACGCAAATCATGTTCGAAATCCTGATGTACTTGTTCGAAAGCTATTTCGATGCCGGCAGTTATCCGGAGCCGGACAAGCTGTCGCGCAAACTCTCCGCGGCCGGTTTCGAGGGCGAGGAAATCGACGAGGCGTTGACCTGGTTGTCCGCGCTGCAGCAACAGAATCCCGACAACTATCCGGCCAGCCTCGAGCATGCCGGCCTGCGCCATTTTGCCGGGCTGGAGCTGCAGCGTATTGGCTTCGAGGCGCGTCAATTCCTGCTGTTCGCCGAGCAGCAGCGCATGATCTCCGCCGTCGAACGCGAGATGATCATTGACCGCGCCGTCGCACTGCAACAGGAGAATCTCGGGCTGGACAAGCTCAAACTGATCATGCTGATGGTATTGTGGAACCGCCATCAGAACCTCGATCCGCTGTTGATTGAAGAATTGCTCTCTCCGTTACATTCCGCGCAACTTCATTGAATCCTGAACCGCACGCATGGCAACCAACCTCCTGATCGTCGAATCCCCGGCCAAGGCCAAGACCCTTAAAAAATATCTGGGCAAGGATTTTGAAGTCCTCGCCTCATTCGGCCATGTGCGTGACCTGATTCCCAAGACCGGCGCGGTCGATACCGAGAATGATTTTGCGATGCAGTATGAGACCATCGCGCGCAACAGCAAACATGTCGACGCGATCGCAAAAGCCGCTGCCCTTGCCGACAACATCCTGCTGGCGCCCGACCCGGACCGCGAAGGTGAAGCGATCGCCTGGCACATCGCCGAGTTGCTCAAGGCCAAGCGCGCCCTGAAAAACAAGAATATGCAGCGCGTGGTGTTCTATGAAATCACCCAGTCCGCGGTGCGCGAAGCGGTCGCTCACCCTCGTGAAATCTCAATGCCGCTGGTGAATGCGCAGCAGGCGCGGCGCGCGCTGGACTATCTGGTCGGCTTCAATCTGTCGCCGTTGCTGTGGCGCAAGATCCGTCCGGGTTTATCCGCCGGCCGCGTGCAGAGCCCGGCGTTGCGGCTGATCGTCGAGCGGGAACTGGAGATCGAGGCGTTCCGCAGCCAGGAATACTGGACCGTGCACCTGGACAGCCACAAGGATCACCAGCCGTTCACCGCCAAACTGTTCCAGTACCAAGGTAAGAAGCTGGAGCAGCTCGGCATCGGCAGCCAGGCCGAATACGACGCGATCCATGCCAAGCTCAGTGATGCCAAACTGCCGCCCAAGGTGGTGCGCGTCGAAAAGAAGGCCAAGCAGCGCTATGCCGCAGCGCCGTTCACCACTTCCACGCTGCAACAGGAAGCGGTGCGCAAACTCGGCATGACCGCCGACCGCACCATGCGCACCGCACAATCGCTGTATGAAGGCGTGGACATCGGCGGACAGACCGTCGGCCTGATCTCCTACATGCGTACCGACTCGGTGTCGCTGGCCAAGGAAGCGGTGCAGGAGATCCGCGACTACATCAAGAATAATTTCTCGTCGGAATATCTGCCGTCGACACAGCCGGCCTATAAGAGCAAGACCAAGAACGCACAGGAATCGCATGAAGCGATCCGCCCGACCTCAATCCTGCGCACGCCGGACAGCCTGCGCGACCACCTGAGCGCAGACCAGGCGCGCCTCTACGAGATGATCTGGAAACGCACCCTCGCTTGCCAGATGGCTCCGGCGCGTTTCGACACGGTCAGCCTCGACATCCGCCTCGGCGGCGACACCACGCTGTTCCGCGCTTCCGGCCAGACCTTGGTGTTCCCCGGCTTCATCGGTGTGTACATGGAAGACGTGGACGATGCCGAGGAAGAGGAGGGCGGCAAGCTGCCGCCGCTGGCCGAGGGCGACGTGGTGCCGCTGGACAAGTTGTACGGCGAACAGCACTTCACCCAACCGCCGCCGCGCTTTTCCGAGGCCAGCCTGGTCAAGTCGCTGGAAGAATACGGCATCGGCCGCCCGTCCACTTACGCCACCATCATTTCCACGCTGCAAGCGCGCGAATACGCCATTCTCGACAAGAAGCGCTTCGTCCCGACCGATGTCGGGCGCGTCGTCACGCGCTTCCTCACCGATCATTTCACCCGCTATGTCGATTACGGCTTCACCGCGCACCTCGAGGACGAACTGGATGAAATCTCCGAAGGCAAGCGCGACTGGATCGGCGTGATGGACGAGTTCTGGAAAGGCTTTTCCACCCTGGTCAAACAAAAGGCCGACATCGACCGCCCGGTGGAATTGCTCGACGAAGCCTGCCCGGAGTGCGGCAAGCCGCTCGCCAAGAAACTCAGCAAATACGGCAGCTTCATCAGTTGCACCAACTACCCGGAGTGCAAATACAAACGCAGCCTCAGCGGCGAAGCGCAGGACGATGCTTCGGCAAGGGTGGAGCTGGGCGAGCATCCCGAGGCCAAGCAGCCCGTGCTGTTGCTGCGCGGCCCGTACGGCCACTATGTACAGCTCGGCGAAGCGATAAAAGGCGAAAAAGCCAAGCCCAAGCGCGTCTCCTGGCCGAAAGAAATGCCCATCGAGCAAGCCGACCTGGCTGGCGCGCTGAAGCTGCTGTCGTTGCCGCGCGAACTCGGCGCGCACCCCGAAACCGGCAAGAAAGTCATCGTCAATATCGGCCGCTTCGGCCCCTATATCGGCCACGACGGCAAGTTCAAATCCATCCCGCGTAGCGACAACCTCTTCGACATCCGGCTGGATCGCGCGGTGGAGCTGCTGGCGCAGGCGAGAGAAGGCAACACCGTATTGCGCGTATTAGGCGACCATCCGGACGACAAGGCCAGCGTCGAGATATGCAGCGGCCGCTACGGCCCCTACGCCCGCCACGGCAAGGTCAACGCCACGCTGCCCAAGGGCGTGTCGCCGGACGAGATCACGCTGGAAGAGGCGCTGGATCTGATCGCCGCCAAGGCGGCGAAGGGCGGGACTGGGAAGGGCAGGGCGACGAAGAAGCCTGCGGCTAAAGCCAAAACGGCGGCCAAACCCAAGGCGGCGGCGAAGAAAACTACGGCTA
>JAEHDA010000363.1 GCA_016880655.1 Rhodocyclaceae bacterium | reverse complement strand
CGGGCAGGCCGTCGGACTCGGCGTGGATCAGGCGCAAGCCGTCCTGCAAAGTCAGCCGTGGCGACACGCCGCGCCGGGCCACCGCGGCGGCGACGCGGCGCTTGAAGAAGGCGTTGTCGATGATCTCATCCGGGTCGAAGCTCCAGACGCGGGCGCGGATCTGCGACTCGGGACTCCACGCCGCCTTGGCCAGCACCTGCTTGCCGGCAACGACCTCGACGGTATCGCCGGGCCGGGCGCGGCCCGCCAGATGCTCGACCGAGCCGGCGAATATCCACGGATGGCGGCGGAACACCGAGCGCTCCTTGCCGGGCTGCAATATCAACTGTGCGCTCATTTCTTCTTTGCTCTCGGGTGGGCCGCATCGTACACCTTGGCCAGGTGCTGGAAATCGAGGTGAGTGTAGATCTGCGTGGTCGAAATGCTGGCGTGGCCCAGCATTTCCTGCACCGCACGCAGGTCGCCGGAGGATTGCAGTACGTGCGAGGCGAACGAGTGGCGCAACATGTGCGGATGGACATGCACGCCAAGGCCGATGCGCTTCGTCCATTCATCGAGCCGCTGCTCGATGCTGCGCGGACCGATGCGCCGACCACGCGCGCCGACGAAGAGCGCCGGCTCGTCGGCCTTCGCCAGTTCACCGCGACAATCGAGCCAGGCGCGGATTGCCTCCGCCGCCTTGCCGCCGAGCGGCACGCTGCGTGTCTTGCCGCGCTTGCCGGTCACCGTCACCACGCCTTCGGCCAGGTCGAGGCCGCCGCCGTTGCCGCCACTGAGGTCGAGGCTGGCGAGTTCGGACAAGCGCAGGCCCGACGAATAGAACAGCTCGAACATCGCCTTGTCGCGAATCTCGGCCACCGTTTCGGCGGGTGCGTCGAGCAGCGCCTGCGACTGGTCGATCGACAGCGCCTTGGGCAGCGACTTCGGCCGCTTGGGCGCCTTGAGCCCGTCGCAGGGATTCACTTCGATGGCGCCGCGCTTGGCCAGCCAGCGATAGTAGGCGCGCCAGGACGACAGCGTGCGCGCCAGCGAACGCGCCGCGAGGCCCTGGCCGTGCAACTGCATGGCGAAGCGTTTGAATTGGTGCGGCTGGAGCTTGGGCAACGACGTTTCGCCGGCCAGCGAGGCCAGTTTGGCGAGGTCGCGCCCATAGGCGGAGACGGTGTGCGGGCTGGCGCGCCGCTGGTGGGTCAGTTCGGCGAGGAAGGCAGCGACCGCAGTGTCGGCGGTCATGCTCGGGCTAGGCCGTGGTACGCAGCAGCGCCGCCGCGGCCATGTCGCCGATGCGGTCGAGGTAGAGCGTGCCCATCTCGGCGTAGAACCGGTGCGGCTCCTCGCTGGCCAGCAACAGCATGCCGAAGCAGGCGCCTTCGTGGCGCAGCGGAATCTGTGCGACCGAGCGGATGTGCACTGCGCTTTCGCCCAGCCAGGCCACGGCCTCCTGGTCGACTGCCGGCCCGCAATAGGGTTGCAGCATGGCGCCGGCCCGCTGGCGCAGCGCTTCGCCGACGTCGCTGAACTCGACGGCGTCGCCCGATCGGCTTCCCCACACTCGAACCGCGACGTGCGGCACGGCGAAGTCGCCGCCGATGTGCGAATAGAGCACGCGCATCACGCCCGCCAAATCGGTGGCGCCGAGCAGGCCGACGCCGAGGCGATGCACCTTGGTCGAGATCAGGTCGTTTTCCTCGCCGAAGGTGATCAGCTCCGCCAGCTTGGCTTCGAGCTGTCTCACCTTGTCGCGCATGACGCCCATCTGCCGTTCTGTGATGGAGATCGCCTTGCCGCCGTGCGGGCTCGGGATGTGGACCTGCAAGAGCAGTTCCGAATACTGCTCGAAGAATTCCGGATGGCTCTTCAGGTAGGCGGCGACTTCGTTGGCGTCCATGGTGGTTTCCATTGCGGCTACAGGTTGGCGGGCAGCGACGCCTCGCCCTCGAATACGGTGACGGCCGGACCGGTCATCAGCACGGGTTGGTTCGGCCCGGCCCAGGCGATGCCGAGCGTGCCGCCGCGGGTCTCGACGCGCACCGGCGAGTCGAGCAAACCGCGCAGGATGCCGGCCACGACCGCCGCGCAGGCGCCCGTGCCGCAGGCCAGCGTCTCGCCCGCGCCGCGCTCATATACGCGCAGACGGATCGCGTGGCGATCCACGACTTCCATGAAGCCGGCATTCACGCGGCGCGGGAAGCGTTCGTGCGCCTCGATCAACGGACCGTATCGGGCCACCGGAAAGTCGTCGACATCGACCACCACCTGCACGGCATGCGGGTTGCCCATCGACACCGCGGTGATGTCGAAGCTCTTGTCGTTGACCCTGAGCGGCTGCACGACATCCAGGCTGGCGGTCTCGAACGGCACTTCGTCGGGCATCAGGCGCGGCACGCCCATGTCGACGGTGACTCGGCCATCGTCTTCGAGGCGCGGCGCGATGATGCCCGACTTCGTCTCGACGCGGATCTCGCGCTTCTCGGTCAGGCCGCGGTCGTGCACGAAGCGGGCGAAGCAACGCGCGCCGTTGCCGCACTGCTCGACCTCGCCGCCGTCGGCGTTGAAGATGCGATAGCGGAAGTCCGCGTCCGCCCGGGTCGGCTCCTCGACGACCAGCACCTGGTCGCAACCGACGCCGAAGTGGCGGTCGGCCAGGAAGCGCGCCTGCGCGGCGTTCGGCACGAAGTGCTGGTGGATGGCGTCGAGGACGACGAAGTCGTTGCCGAGGCCGTGCATTTTGGTGAACTTGATTTTCATTTCATCAACGCGACGTATTCTTTCCAGATGCAGCGATCCATCACGACGGTTATGCCCGCCGCGCGCGCCTTTTCGGCGGCTTCCTCGTTAACGACGCCTTCCTGTAGCCACAGCCGCTTCACGCCCCCGGCGATGCACTCGTCCACGATGCCGGGCACGTGCTCCGGGGCGCGAAAGACATCGACCAGATCGGGCGTTTCCGGCAGGTCGGCCAACTTCGCGTAGGCCTGCTCGCCCAGCACATTGGTCTGGCCGGGCCGCACCGGCACGATGCGGTAGCCGAAGCCCTGCATGGCGTGGGCGACGCGCCAGCTCGGCCGCGCCGGGTTGTCGGAAAGGCCGAGCACGGCGATGGTCTTCACTTCGCGCAGCAGGGCGCGGATCTGGTCGGCGGGCGGGTTCTGGAACATGGCTCGATCTTAGCGGATATGGGGGCGGCGGGCGGCGGCGATTTCAGCGCTTGTAGACGCTCTTTTCTCCGCTCGGCCGGGTCTTGAAGCGCTTGTGCACCCAGTAGTACTGCTCCGGCATCTTGCGGATCTCGGACTCGATGTAGGCGTTCATGCGCCGGGTATCCGCTTCGACATCGGCGCCGGGGAAGTCGGCCCAGGGTTCGCGGATCTCGGCGACGTAGCCGGTCTCCGTCATCCGGCTGATCACCGGCAGGACAACGGCCCCGGTCATGCGCACGAGCCTCGACAAGCCGGGCACGGTCGCCGCCGGGACGCCGAAGAACGGGACGAAAAGGGAATCGCGCCGACCGAAATCGAGGTCAGGCTGGTAGAAGAGCGGGACGCCGTCCTTCACGGCCTTGACGATTTTGCGCATGTTGTCCTTGCGCGAGAAGACTATCGGCTTGCCGAAGCGCGTCCGTCCCCGGTAAAGGGCCTGGTTGAAGACCGGGTTCTTCTGGTTCGTGTAGACACCAGCCATGTCGAGCTCCATGCCCATTCGCGCCCAGGCCGTTTCTATGCCGGTGAAGTGCGGCGCCAGCAGGATCACCGGCTGCCCCTGGCGGGCCTTCAGATGCTCCATGCCTTCAAGGCGGGCGAATCGGCGAATGCGCTCGGGCGTCGCCCACCAGAGCAGGCCGCGATCGAGGAAACTGCGCCCGAAGAACTCGAAGTGGCGTCTCGCCATGGCTGACTTTTGCGCTTCGGTCGCCTCCGGGAAACACAGGCCCAGGTTGGTGAGCGCAACGTGGCGGCGCTCGCCGGCAAGGAGGTAGAGCAGGCGGCCGAGCAGGCGGCCCAGCGCAGCGAGGACGGGCAGCGGCAGCCAGTGCAGCAGCCACATGAGGACGAGGGCGAGGCGGGTCATTGGGGTCCGGGTGCGCCTGCCGGACGCTTGTAACGGTTGTAACCCCAGAGGTACTGCTCGGGACAGAGGCGGATGATGGTTTCGACCTCGCGGTTCAGTTGCGCCACGCGGGTGGGCAGGTCACCGCAAAGCGGCTGCGAGAGCGGGATGAAATGGATGTGGTAGCCGGCGCCGTAATGGAGCCGCTCGGCGTAGGTCATCAGGACGGTCGCCCCGCCTTCGGCCAGGCGCGCCGCCAGGGTCATCGTGTAGGCCGGCTTGCCGAAAAACGGCGACCAGATGCCTTCGCCGTTTCCCGGTACCTGGTCGGGCAGCATGCCGCTCGCCTCGCCGTGCTTGAGCGCCTTCATCAGCCGGCGCACGCCGCCGAGGTCCGCCGGCGCGAGCTTGAGGTGCATGCCGCGGCCCTGCTCCATCAGCGGCGCCAGCCAGTCCTGGCGCGGCCGACGATAGAGCACGGTGATCGGGTGGATGCCGCCGTCGGCGCTTGGCCGCGCGGCAAGGTACTGCGCCGTGATCTCGAAGCAGCCGAGGTGGGGCGTGAGATAGAGAACGCCCTTGCCCGCCGCCCGCGCCGCCTCGACGTGCTCCCAGCCGCTCACGCGCGCGACCCGTCCCATCAGTTCGTCCTGCGGCCGCAGCCAGATCTTCGGCAGTTCGGCGACGCCCTTGCCGGCCTCGGCGATGGCGGCATTGCGCGCATGGCCCATGCCGGCCAGCGCGATGTTCTCGTGCAGGTGGCGCCGATAGGTCGGCGACGCGAGCCAAATCAGCCAGCCCATTGCCGCGCCGAGGTTGTGCAGCACGGGCAGGGGCAGACGGGAAAGGATGCGAAACAGAAAAACCATGATGCGCCCGGGTTTGACCGCAGACGATAAAAAAGTAGAATTATGCCGTTTCCGCCGAGTTAATCAGGACAACTTGCAGGGCGGCCTACAAATTCTGCTAAAGCGTCGCCTGCTCCATCCCCCGAGCCGGTCACGCCGGACAAACGGGGATTTTCAGGAGCATCCAGCATGTCGCAGCAATATCTCTTCACCTCGGAATCGGTTTCCGAAGGCCATCCGGACAAGGTCGCCGACCAGATTTCCGATGCCGTCCTCGACGCCATCCTGACGCAGGACCAGACCGCCCGAGTGGCCGCCGAAACACTGGTCACCACCGGCCTGGTGCTGATGGCCGGCGAGATCACGACCAATGCCAACGTCAATTTCGCCAAGGTCGTGCGCGATGCCATTCGCCAGATCGGCTACGACGATCCCTACCTGCGCTTCGACGCCGACGGCTGCTCGGTGCAGGTCTGCTACGGCCAGCAGAGCAGCGACATCGCCCAGGGCGTGGATCGCGCCTCCGACGACTACCTCAACCAGGGCGCCGGCGACCAGGGCCTGATGTTCGGCTACGCCTGCGACGAAACCCCGTCGCTGATGCCCATGCCGATCTACCTGGCGCACCGCCTGGTCGAACGCCAGGCCATGCTGCGCAAGGACGGCCGCCTGCCCTGGCTGCGTCCCGACGCCAAGAGCCAGGTGACGCTGAAGTACGTCGACAACAAGCCGGCCGCCATCGATACGGTCGTGCTGTCGACCCAGCATTCGTCCGAAATGACCGAGGTCATCAACGGCCGCAAGCAGATGAAGAAGGCCGCCATCGAGGCCATCGTCGAGGAGATCATCAAGCCCGTCCTGCCCAAGGAACTGATCAAGGGCGACATCAAGTACCTGGTCAACCCGACCGGCGTGTTCGAGATCGGCGGGCCGCATGGCGACGCCGGCCTCACCGGCCGTAAGATCATCGTCGACACCTACGGCGGCGCGGCACCCCACGGTGGCGGCGCCTTCTCCGGCAAGGACCCGTCCAAGGTCGACCGCTCGGCGGCCTATGCCGCCCGTTACGTCGCCAAGAATATCGTCGCCGCGGGCCTCGCCACGCGCTGCCTGGTCCAGGTCAGCTACGCGATCGGCGTCGCCCAGCCGACCTCGATCATGGTCGAGACCTACGGCACCGGGAAGATCTCGAACGAGAAGCTGACAGCGCTGATATCCGATCCGAAAATGTTCGACCTGCGTCCCAAAGGCATCGTGCAGATGCTCGACCTGCTCCGGCCGATCTACCGCAAGACCGCCGCCTACGGTCACTTCGGCCGCGACGAGCCGGAATTCACCTGGGAAAATACCGACAAGGCCGCCGCGCTGCGGGCCAACGCCGGACTGTAGTTTTTCCTGCCGCCCCGAGGAGCGCTGCAGCAGTGGCAACACTGTCAGGCTCGGGGTGGCGGTTCATGTAGCAACGGCGCTCCCTATCACTGGAGATAACCATGACTGACTATGTCATCGCCGACATGAACCTGGCCGACTGGGGCCGCAAGGAAATCCGCATCGCCGAGACCGAGATGCCCGGCCTGATGGCGATCCGCGAGGAGTTCGCCAAGGCGCAACCGCTCAAGGGCGCACGCATCACCGGCTCGCTGCACATGACCATCCAGACCGCCGTGCTGATCGAGACGCTGAAGCATCTCGGCGCCGATGTCCGCTGGTCCTCGTGCAACATCTTCTCCACGCAGGACCACGCGGCCGCCGCGATCGCCGCGACCGGCACGCCGGTCTTCGCCGTGAAGGGCGAGACGCT
>JAEHDA010000362.1 GCA_016880655.1 Rhodocyclaceae bacterium | reverse complement strand
GGTCGCCGAACGGCAGCAGATCCTTGGCACGCAGGAGCTGGTTCATGGCGATGCCCATGGCGGTACTGCGCACGACGTTGATGCCCAGGCGCGTTACGGCCACCTTGACGCTGCGGACTTCCAGCCCACGCCTGCGATAGGCGACGGAGTTGGCCAGGCCGATCAGGCGCCCCGAGATCAGTGGTTCCAGCTCGACCACCTCGGCCAGGCGGGGCAGCGGCAGATTGGGATCCTGTAGCGCCTTGCGCAGTCGGGCGACCACGTCGAACGCGGTCGGGAAGACGACGTCGCCCGACAATTCCTGGGCGATGTCTTCGAGCATCTGGAAGCGCTGGGCGTTGCGGGCCTCGCCCTTCCCCTCGTCGTTCGGCAGCGTGTCCATTGACGTCCAGACGCGAATCGGTGGAGCGGGCGAAGGGAGTCGAACCCTCGTCATCAGCTTGGGAAGCTGGGGTAATGCCGTTATACGACGCCCGCGGTCGAACGGATTCTATCAGGCCGGCGTTGCGACGCCGCCGGATAAGCCCGGGGGCGGTAAAATCGCCGCCATGATTTCCCTCTTCATCAACGGCGACCCCGCCCAACTGCCCCAAACCATGACCGTCGCCGCCCTGCTCGAAACGCGTGGCCTCACCGGCAAGCGCGTGGCGGTCGAGAAGAACGGCGAGATCGTGCCGAAGAGCCAGCACGCATCCGTGGTCGTCGCCAGCGACGACCGCATCGAAATTGTCGTCGCCGTCGGCGGCGGATAAGGAACCCAATGTCAGACTCCATGGTCATCGCCGGCAAGGCGTACAACTCCCGTTTGCTGGTCGGCACCGGCAAGTACAAGGATTTCACCGAGACCCGCGCCGCCGTCAAGGCCAGCGGTGCCGAGATCGTCACCGTCGCCATCCGCCGCACCAACATCGGCCAGGATCCGAATCAGCCTTCGCTGCTCGACGCGCTGCCACCCTCGGAATTCACGTACCTGCCGAACACTGCCGGCTGCTATTCGGCCGAGGACGCCGTGCGCACGCTGCGCCTCGCCCGTGAGCTGCTGGACGGCCACGAGCTCGTCAAGCTCGAAGTGCTCGGCGACCCGCAGACGCTGTTCCCCAACATGCCCGAGACCCTGAAGGCCGCCGAGACGCTGGTGAAGGAAGGCTTCAAGGTCATGGTTTACTGCGCCGACGATCCGATCCAGGCCAGGATCCTCGAAGGCATGGGCTGCGTGGCGATCATGCCGCTCGCCTCGCTGATCGGTTCCGGCATGGGCATCCTCAATCCGTGGAACCTCAAGCTCATCATCGAGTCGGCCAAGGTGCCGGTGCTGGTCGATGCCGGCGTGGGTACGGCGTCGGATGCCGCCATCGCCATGGAACTCGGTTGCGACGGCGTACTGATGAACACGGCGATCGCCGGTGCCAGGAACCCGGTGCTGATGGCCGGCGCGATGAAGAAGGCGGTCGAGGCCGGCCGCGAAGCCTTCCTGGCCGGGCGCATGCCGAAGAAGCTCTACTCCGCGACGCCGAGTTCGCCGACCACCGGCCTGATTGGCAAGTGAGTCGTCCGTGAGGCGTGCCGCGGTCGCCATCGGTGCCGTACTGGCGCTGACGGTGCATGCGCAGGAGCGGCCGATGCCCTCGGGCTACGAAGTGGACAACCCGCGCATCCTCGCGCAGCAACTGCTCTGGGGCGTCGTGCATGGCGTGCGCCTGCTCGGTCTGGCCTGCCAGCGGCGGGGCGACGGAACGGCGGCACAGGCTTACGTCGACTGGCTCGACCGCCAGTGGCCGCGCATCCGCGCCGCGGAGCGCGACTTGTCCCGCCACTACTTCAAGCGCGAGCAGGTGCCGATGGAGGCCATCGACGGCGCGCTCAAACTCAAACCTGCGCTCGAGCGGCCGGATGCCGATCTCGGCCCGGCCTGCGCCAGCCTGCCCGACACGCTGGCGACGCCGCGCTACGACCTCGAGCGCTATTACCAGGAAAAGCTGAAGCAATGAACGAAGAAGAAGTCCGGCCGCACGGCCACATCCGCAGCTACGTGCTGCGCCAGGGCCGCGTCTCGAACGCGCAGTTGCGCTACTACGAGACCATGATGCCGAAGGTCGGCATTCCCTATCGCGCGCAGCCGCTCGACCTTGCCGCCGCATTTGGCCGCACGGCCCCCACGGTGCTGGAGATTGGCTTCGGCATGGGCGAGACCACGGCCGTCATCGCCGCCGCGCATCCGGAAACCGACTACCTGGCGCTGGAGGTGCACACGCCCGGCGTCGGCAGCTTGCTGAAGCTGATCGCCGAAGGCAACCTCGCCAACTTGCGCGTCATCCAGCACGATGCCGTGGAAGTGGTGCGCGACATGATCGAGCCCGGACTGCTATCCGGCATCCATGTCTTCTTTCCCGATCCCTGGCCGAAGAAGCGTCAGCAGAAGCGGCGTCTCATCAAACCTGACTTTGTCGCGCTGCTCGCCTCCCGCCTCGCCCCGGGTGGCTACTTCCATTGCGCCACCGACTGGGAAGAGTACGCGCAGCAGATGCTGGAGGTGCTGGGCGGCGAGCCGACGCTGGAGAACACGGCGGAGGGATTTGCGCCGCGGCCCGACTACCGGCCGCTGACCAAGTTCGAGAGCCGCGGCCTGCGCCTCGGCCACGGCGTCTGGGACGTCGTGTTCAGGCGGCGAGAAACTTAGTCGAGAAAATGCGCGATCAGCC
>JAEHDA010000066.1 GCA_016880655.1 Rhodocyclaceae bacterium | reverse complement strand
CGGCGACGTCTCGATCGCCATGCGCAATTTCCTGCGCCGCCAGGGCAAGAAGAAATGGAACCCGGGCGCAGCCGCGGCAATGGCATTCCTCAATGCCAAGGATCCGGCCACGATCAAGCTGTTGCGCGCCGGCATGATCAATCTCGGCTACAAGGCGCAGCAACTCGGCCACAGGCTCGCCAGGTCCTTCGGCCTCGTACAGGACAGCACCCGCCATCCGCCCGCCACACTCGGCCGTCCGCCGGTCAAGGCGCAGGTGATCCACTTCCTCAACAAGCCGATGCCGGCCAAGGTGCCAAGCCGTACCTCGCGCGCGCTGCTCGACATCGAGGACAACACGCTGATCCCGGTGATCCGCAATCCGCAGAAGTCGCGCGAACCAGGCTACGAGGGCGATGCCGTCTTCTACTTCCCCGGCTGCGGTTCGGAGCGCCTGTTCTCGCAGGTCGGCCTCGCCACGCAAGCGATGCTCTGGCATGTCGGCGCCACCACGGTGCTGCCGCCCGGCTACCTGTGCTGCGGCTATCCGCAAACATCGAGCGGCAACGAGGATGTCGGCCAGGCGATCACCATGCAGAACCGCGTGCTGTTCCATCGCGTCGCCAACACGCTGAACTACCTCGACATCCGCACCGTCATCGTCTCCTGCGGCACCTGCCTCGACCAGCTGGAGAAGTACCAGTTCGACAAGATCTTCCCCGGCTGCCGGCTGCTCGACATCCACGAATACCTCCTGGAGAAGGGCATCAGGCTCGATGGCCTGCAAGGCACGCAATACCTCTACCACGAGCCCTGCCACACGCCGATGAAGGTGCACAACGGCACCAGGACCGCGGCCGTACTGATGGGCAAGCCGGTACTGCTTTCCGACCGCTGCTGCGGCGAATCCGGCACGCTGGCCGTGACGCGGCCGGACGTGTCCACTCAGGTGCGCTTCCGCAAGCAGCAGGAGATCGAAGCAGGTGTTTCCGCGCTCGGCGGCACCGCAAAGATCCTGACCAGCTGCCCGTCCTGCCTGCAAGGGCTGGCGCGCTACCGCGAGGACGTGAACGTCGAGGCCGAGTACATCGTCGTCGAACTGGCCCGCAGCCTCCTCGGCGCCGACTGGCAGGAGAAGTACGTCAGCGCCGCCAACTCGGGCGGCATCGAGCGGGTGCTGCTCTAGGCGATCCGGACCTCGGCCGCCGCCGTCCGGCGGTCGATTTCGACCAGCAGCTCGCAGTATTCGTTCTGCGCCTCGACGGGCGTCGGGTCGTCGGCGCAACTACAGCCCGCGACGATGCCCGAGAAGAACACGCCGACCCTGGCGCGGATGTTGCCGGCGTCGGCGTCGTGGGCGATCGCCATGACCTCGATCCTGTCGCCCGACACGGCGCTGCTGCCTGACAGGGCCTGCTGTAGCGGCAGTTGTCCTGCTTGCGCTTCCAGTTCCCGCTGGAGAACGGCGTCGAATGCGGGCGAACCCCAGGCGGCAAGGGCGGCAGGCAAATGGATACTCATTGGACCATCGTGCGAGAAGGCAATCGATACGTCAAGCCGGCCGACCGTCGTTCGGTGACGCCAGCCGTTCTTCGGCCGGATTTTGGGGTTATCCTTCGGGCATGCAGCAATGCCCCCTCTGTCTATCGCCGGGCGGCGAAATCGTTTGGGAAGATGGCCTGTGCCGGGTCGTTCGCGTCGACGGCGCGGAAGGCGCCGCTTTTCCGGGTTACTGCCGGGTGATCTGGCGCACGCACATCGCTGAAATGACCGATCTCGATCCCGGCAGCCGCCGCCATCTGATGAACGTGGTGTTCGCCGTCGAAGCGGCGCTGCGCGCGCTGGTGGCGCCGGACAAGATCAACCTCGCCGCGCTCGGCAACATGGTGCCGCACCTCCACTGGCATGTGATCCCGCGCTGGCGCGACGACAGCCATTTCCCGGCCGCAATCTGGGCCGATCCGCAAAAGTCAGTCGCGGCGATACGCCACGTCCCGGCGGCAAGCGCATTGACGGCCGCGATCATCGCGGCCCTGACCGAAGAGGAGAGCGGCGCATGAACGCCGGTGAGTTGCGTCCGGCGTTCGTCACCGCCGATCAGTGCCGCCAGTGGATGGCGGCAACCCCGCTCGGCAACGCGGTTCAGGCGCTCTCGCACCTGCTGCGGCAGTTGAATCTGCTCAACCGCAGCAACATCCAGCCGCAGGAACGCCTGGCGATCCTGGAAATCCTGCGCAAGCCGCTGTTGCAGGCGCAGGAGGAAGGCGCCAAGCGCTTCATCGGCAAGCCCTTGCCGCTGGTGCCGCCCGAGCAGGCCGCCTTCGATTCCGCGCAGGCGGTATGGCAGGCGTTGTTGAAGGGTTACGGCCGCTGCATCGAAATCGAGATCGCCGACGCGGCCGGTGCCGGCTCGCAACTGGCCTTGTTGTTCCAGCGCGCCTTCGCCACCCTCGCCGCCGCGCAGCTCGATACCTATCGGGCCGGATTCGAACCATCGCCCCAGCACTGGCAGGCGCTGCACAAGCTCTATGTCTCGGCCGAGAGCATCGGCATCGTCAATGTCGAAGTCGAGGACACGGTCAGGCAGGGCAAGGCGCCGTCGACGCCGGGTGCGGTTTACTCCGAAGTCATGCTGCTTCATGCCACCAGCCCGCACGAGCTGTCCTCCCGCCACCTCCACTGGGTGACCCGGTGGTCGCGGCGCTGGTCGCGCAAGGCCCGGATTGTCGGGGCCGTTCCCCCGCTGGACGCGGAAGCGGTGCCCTTGCATCTCGATCTCGCCAGCGGCCGGCCGGCCGGCTACCAGCCGATAGCCGGACCGAACGCGCGCTGGATGGATACGGCCCCGGTGCGGCGCAGCCTGAAGAAGCGCCTCAGCCTGCTCGAAAAGGGCACGCCGCCGACCGAACTCCAGCTGGGCGACGACTGCACGCAGCCCGCCTGCGGCCAGGTGCTCAGGCATGTCTACCAGTGCTGGTGCCGCGGCGGCGTCAACCGCCAGCATGAACGTACCGCGACCGACGCCAACTGCGCAGTGGTCCTGGGCGTCGAAGCGATCTATTTTCACCTGGCCGGCGGACAGCCGTTCCGGCAGCCCGGCTACTCGGACGACGAGGCACTGCGGCGCGAACGGGACGAAATGGCCACATTCGGCAGCCTCGCGCCGCGTAGCTTGGGCGCGCTCGGCCTTCAGCATGGTTACCGGATCGAGGAGTGGAGCGTCGTCGAAGAGTGGCAGATGATCGACGAGTCCGCCACCGGCATCCATGCCGTCCGTCCGCTCGGCGAAGCCGCAGATCGCGTCGGCCAGCGGCAATTGGTGGCTGTGCAGCCGCCTTCCGCCGCCGCGCTTCTGATCGGCAGCCTGCGCTGGCGCATGGTGACGGGCGACTCCCGCCTGCATGTCGGCATCCAGATCCTGCCCGGCCGGCCCGAGCCTGTCGCGGTTCGTCCCGTGGAACTGTCGGGCGTCAGGGAACCCTACCGTCCTGCCTTTCTGCTCCCCGCCGTCGCTGCCATTGGCTCCGTGGCCACCATCATCACGCCGCCCGGCTACTTCCGTGCCGGGCGGATTCTCGAATCGGTCGGCAGCCAGATGCCGCGGATCCGCCTGTTGCACCTGCTCGACCGCGGCATCGACTTCGACCGCGTCAGCTTCGAGCCCGTTTCCTGACCGCCCTGCCGAAACCCGCAATGAACCGCCCAGCCAACCAACCCGCTCCGGAATCGCCGGAAGCCGTCCGATACCGGGAGATCCTCGCCGGCCTGCCGGTCACCAACGTCCCGCTGGCTTGCGACGGAATCGAACGGTTGCTGCGGACGATGCAGCAGACGCCGCCGACGGCCACCGAATACCTGTCACTGCTGGAATCGGTCCGCGAGCCGGTCGGCTTCCTGCTCGACACCTTGTCCGCCCGCTACGCGGCCAAGCCCCTGCCGGCGGCCGAGGTCGAGGCGGCCGCCTTCGCGCGCACGACGGCGCTCTGGCGCCTGATGGCCGACAGCTACGCCCGTGTGGCGCAATTCGGCTCCGGCGTGGCCGAGATCCAGGCGCAGCTGGCGCTGATCTGCCAGCGCTGCATCCAGTACAGCGGCCAGGTGATCGTCGAGTACTATCGCGCCCGCCGCGAAGCGGCGCCGGGCTTGTGGCTGGAGCTGCACGGCTACTACGACACGGCCGACGAGTGGGGGCTGGCCACGGAGCGCGTCCCCGATCCGCTCGGCGCGACCGGATCGACCGCCTGTGCCCAGACTTATGCCAGCGTGCTGCTGGTCGGTCTGGCCAACCCGTATTCGCGCACCCCGCGCGAACTGGCCTGGATCATCCGCTGGGCCCAGCTGATGGCGCCCGACACCCAGGTGGTGCGGCCGGACGAGGAGTCTGGCGGCCGCGGCTATGGTGTGGATCTCATGCAGGACAAAGGCTTGCTGCCCGTGGACCATCTGGCGGCAACGCACTCGGCCCGGCTGTTCGACACCACCGCGCTCGGCGAAACCGTCAAATTGTTGTTCGCCCGGATCAAGGGCGGCGAGAGCCCCGCCACCATCGGCCTCGGCGACGACTGCTCGGCGGCGAACGCCTCCCGCCTGCTGCTACAGCTTTACCGCCCGTGGTGCCTCGCCGCCATGCCGCGGCGCTTCGAGCGCAGCCGCGCGACCGGCATGCTGCCCGTCGCCTATGGACTGGAGTGCATCTATTTCCACATCGCCGGCGGCGATTTCACGCAGCCCCAGCACACGCGCATCTATTCGCGCATGGACGCCGACAAGTTGTGGACCTTCCGCAACCAGATCGATCCGACCCAGCCGCTGCACCTGCGGGCCGCGGAACTCGGCTACGCGCTCGATACCTGGGACATCGCCGACCAGTCGCTGAACGGCTTCCGGGTCGTCCGCAATGCCGCGGGGCCGCGCGTCGAACACGGCCAGCTCGTCGCCATCAAGCCGCCGGGCACGGATCAGTTCCTGCTCGCCCGCATCACCTGGCTGATCGCGCAGAACAACGGCCAGCTTGAGGCCGGCATCCAGGTCTTGCCCGGGCCGGCCAAGGGCGTCGGCGTCCGGCCGACCGGCCTCGGCGTGTCGGCCAACGAGCAGTATGCCCGCGGCTTCTTCGTGCCGCCGGTCGCCGCCCTCAAGGAGCCGATATCGGTAATCATCCCGAACGGCTGGCACCATCCGGAACGCGTCATCGAGGTCTATACCGACCGGCCGGTGCTGGCGCGCCTGGGCGAACTGCTTTCCCGCGGGCCGAACTTCGATCGCTGCGCGTTCAGTCTGGTGACTTAGCCAAGCGCGGCCATTACCCGCCGTGCCGGCAGGTGGGCCGCGAAGCGGCTGCCTTCGCCGGGCCGGCTTTCGATGTGCAGGCGTCCGCCATGCCGCTCCAGCACGTGCTTGACGATCGCCAGGCCCAGGCCGGTACCGCCGGTTTCGCGCGAGCGACCGCGATCGACCCGGTAAAAGCGCTCGGTCAGCCGGGCGATGTGCTGCGGCTCGACGCCGATGCCGGTATCGGTGACGGCAAAGACCGCATCGCCGCTGCCTTCCCGCTGCCAGAGCAGTTCGATCCGGCCTCCGGCGGGCGTGTAGCGAACCGCATTGGAGGCAAGGTTGCCGAACGCGCTGCGCAATTCGCGCGGGTTGCCGAGCAGCCCCGGCGGCCCGCGATCGATCAGCACGATCTCGTGGCGCCCGGCCGAAAGTACCGTGGCTTCTTCGCGCACGTCGGCCAACACGGCCGCCATGCTGACCGGCTCCTCCTGCGGCGGCGCATCGGTTTCCAGCGCCGACAGCGTCAGCAGGTCTTCGATCAGGTGCCGCATGCGCGCCGCCTGCTCTCCCGCGAGCGTCAGCATGTGCTTCGCCTCATCCGTCGACAGGTCTTCCCAGCCGTCGACCAGGGTATCGACGAAACCCGATACCACCGTCAGGGGTGTCTTCAGTTCGTGCGAGACATTGGCGACGAAGTCGCGGCGCATGGTCTCCAACCGTTCGAGCTGGGTCACGTCGCGTACCAGCAACATCAGGCGGCCCTGGCCGAAGGGCACAGCCCGCACCTGGAGGCTCTGGCCCGACGTGCGCACCGACCGAAGCAGGCGCGGCGCAGCATAGTCGCCGCCTTGCAGATAGGCGACGAACTGCGGCTCGCGCACGATGTTGATGACCGGCGCACCGGCATCGCGGCTGTTGTCGATCCCGAGCAGTTGCTCGGCCTGGTCGTTGGCCCACTCGATCGCCAACTGACTGCCAAGAATGACCACGCCGTCGGGCATGGCTTGTGTCGCCTGCCTGAAGCGTTCGAGCGCCTCATGCAGTTGCCCGCGCTGTTCGGCGGCCACGCGCGCCCGCTTGTGCAGGGCGGCGAAGGCATCGCCCCAGCGGCCCGCCGCATCCGGCACCGGGGTGCCGATCGGCATGCGCGCCCAGCGGATCAGCCGGCGCAACTGCACGGCGTCGCGCGCAAGCATCGCCGCGACGATGGCGGCAAGGATGCCGATGACGATGGCGATCCAGAGCGGGAAATCGCTCAAACCGCCTCCGCCGACAGCCGGTAGCCGCTGCCGCGCACGGTCTGGATGAGGCGTTCGAGGCCGGTCGGTTCCAGCGCGGCACGCAAGCGACGAACATGCACGTCGACCGTGCGTTCCTCGACGAACACGTGGTCGCCCCAGACCTGGTCGAGCAACTGGCTGCGGCTGTGCACCCGTTCCGGGTGGGTGATCAGGAAGTGCAGCAGACGGAATTCGGTGGGGCCGATGGTGACGGGCTGCCCGTTCGCCGCGACCCGGTGGCTGACCGGATCGACCCGCAAGCCGCCGATCTCGACGGCGTCCTCGGTTGCCTCGGGCGCCCGTCGGCGCAGCACGGCCTGGATTCGCGCCAGCAACTCGCGCGGGCTGAAGGGCTTGGTGACGTAGTCGTCGGCGCCGGTTTCCAGGCCCTGCACCTTGTCGCGTTCGTCGCCGCGCGCCGTCAGCATGATGATCGGCACGCTGCGGGTGCGCGCATCGCCGCGCAGGCGGCGCGCCATCTCCAGCCCGCTCATGCCGGGCAGCATCCAGTCGAGCAGGATCAGGTCGGGCAGCGCCTCGTTGATGTGGCGCTGGGCCGATTCGGCATCCAGAGCGCCGACCACCTCGTGGCCGGCACGTTTGAGGTTGACCGCGATCAGGGTCTGGATCGCGGGTTCGTCTTCGACGACGAGTATCGTGGCAGCCATATCGAGTCCAGGGGATTGAAACCTATTGGGACGCCCTGAGTCTATTGCCGTTGAATGACAGAATTGTGACGGGCCTTTATTGCCAACCCGGCTCCGCCGCTGCGCTATGATAGGCGCCCTCGACGAATTTCCACTAAATCCCTTTAAGAATCATGGCCGGCCTGGATAAACACACACCGATTCCAACGGAGATCAAATTGCACCAGCAGTCGAAGCTGATGGAAGTCAGCTTCGCCGATGGCGCCAATTTCAAGTTTCCCTACGAGTACCTGCGCGTCTATTCGCCCTCGGCAGAGGTGCGTGGCCACGGACCGGGCCAGGAAACTCTGCAAACCGGCAAGCGCAACGTCGATATCACCGAGCTCACGGCGGTCGGCAACTATGCCGTGCAGCCGACCTTTTCCGACGGACACGACAGCGGCATCTACTCGTGGGATCTGCTCTACGACTTGGGTCTGAACCAGGAGTCGTACTGGCAGGCCTATTTGATCCGGCTGGGTGCCGCTGGCGAGAACCGCGACGTCGACTCGTCCAAGCGGCCACCGAAGTCTTCGTGCGGCAGCGGCGGTGGCGGTTCCTGCGGCAGTCACTGAACATGAGCGATACCCATTTCGGCTACGAGACAGTCGCGGAGACTGAAAAGGCCAAGCGCGTCGAAGGCGTTTTTTCCTCGGTCGCCCAGAAATACGATGTGATGAACGACCTCATGTCGGCGGGCCTGCACCGGCTGTGGAAGGCGTTCACGATCCAGGTTTCCGCCGTCCGGACGGGCGACCGAGTACTCGACGTCGCGGGCGGCACGGCCGACCTCTCCTCCGCCTTCGCCAGGCGTGTCGGCCCGACGGGCGAAGTCTGGCTCACGGACATCAACAACGCCATGCTGACGCGCGGCCGCGACCGGCTGCTCGACGAAGGCGTGCTCGGCCCGGTCGCCCAGTGCGACGCCGAGAAGCTGCCGTTCCCGGACAACCACTTCGACATCGTCACCGTCGCCTTCGGCCTGCGCAACATGACGCACAAGGACAAGGCGATCGCCGAGATGCGCCGCGTGCTGAGGCCCGGCGGCAGGCTGCTGGTGCTGGAGTTCTCGAAGGTCTGGGAACCGCTGTCGCCCTTCTACGATCTCTACTCGTTCAAGGTGCTGCCCTGGCTGGGCAGCAAGATCGCCGGCGATGCCGACAGCTATCGCTACCTCGCCGAGTCCATCCGCATGCATCCCGACCAGGAAACATTGAAAGGCATGATGGAACAGGCGGGCCTTGAAAAGGTCGAATACTTCAACCTGACCGCGGGCGTGGTCGCCCTGCACCGTGGTTACAAGCTGTGATTGTTGCACCCCCCAACGGAGGAATACCCGCATGAAAAAGCTGCTTACGCTCGCTGTCGCCGCCATGGTCGGCATCGGCTTGTTCGCCCAGGAAGCTGAAGCCAAGAGGCTAGGCGGCGGTGGTTCGTTCGGCATGAGCCGCAGCACGACGCCGGTCCAGAAGGCCGCCCCGGCGCCAACCGCGCCGACCAGCGCCGCACCGTCGGCGGTGCCTGCCAAGCCCGCCACGCCAACCGCTGCACCACAACCCTCGGGCATGAGTCGCTGGCTCGGTCCGATCGCCGGCATCGCTGCCGGCATCGGTCTGGCCGCGCTGCTGTCGCATTTCGGCATGGGCGAGGGCGTCGCCAATTTCCTGATGATCATGCTGCTGGTGATGGCGGCGGTATTCGTGTTCCGCCTGCTGTTCCGCAAAAGTCAGCCGTCGCGACACGCCGAGCTGGCCGGCGCAGGCAGTGCGCCGATGCGTTTCGAGCCGACGGAATCGGCCCCGATGGGCAGCGGCGCTGCCGCCGTGCCCGCCGGCTTCGACGCTGAGGGCTTCCTGCGTCAGGCCAAGCTGAACTTCATCCGCCTACAGGCTGCAAACGACACCGGCAACCTCGACGACCTGAAGCAGTTCCTGGCGCCCGAGGTGTACGCCGAGATTCAGTTGCAGTACGAGGCGCGCGGCAAGGCCCGGCAGGAAACCGATGTCCAGCACCTCGACGCCGAGCTGCTCGAAGTCGTGACCGAAGGCAGCCAGCACATCGCCAGCGTGCGCTTCGCCGGCACCCTCCGCGAAGACGGCAGTGCGCCCGCAGCGTTCGCGGAAGTCTGGCACCTGGTCAAGCCGGTCTCCGGCGAGCGCGGCTGGCAGGTCGCCGGTATCCAGCAGATCCAGTGATCGACGGCCTCATCCTCGGCGCGCTCAACCACCTGCTCGGCCAGTCGGCCTGGGCGCGCCGGCAGTTGCAACCCTTCGCGGGCCGGCAGGCTCGTTTCGACATGCCGCCCTGGCAACTGGCGTTCGCGGTTACCGCAGAAGGCCTGTTCGAATCGGTCGGCGAAGGCGACATCGATGTCACCGTCACCCTGCCTGCCGAAACGCCGCTGGTCGCGCTGCAAGGCATGGATCGGGCGATGGCGGCGGCGCACGTCACCGGCAATGCCGAGTTCGCGACGGCACTTTCCTTCGTGTTGAAGAACCTGCGCTGGGATGCGGAGGAGGATCTCTCCCGCCTGGTCGGCGACATCGCCGCCCGTCGCCTTGTCGGCGTGTCGTCACGGCTGACTTTGTGGCAGAAAGAAGCCGCCCGCAACGCGGCGGAGAACCTTGCCGAGTATCTGGCCGAGGAGGCCCGGCTGCTGGTGCCGTCGCGCGAATTTGCCACGTTCAGGGAAGAACTGGCAGACTTCGCCTCGCGTATCGAAAGACTCGAAGCCCGTGCCACGGCACTGGGCTGAACCAACCATCCAGGGAGATCCCCATGCTGCGCAAGTCGATCCTTGCTTTTGCCCTTTCCGCTGCCCTGCCTGCCCTTGCCGCCGACGAAGCCAAGCTGCTCGACGAAGCCCGCAAGGTGGCCGTATCGATTCCACCCAAACTACTGGAAGTACTCGACGAAGAAATCCGCAAGGGCGGCCCCGAAAGTGCGATCGGCGTCTGCCGCGACAAGGCGCCGGCCATGGCCAGGGCTGCATCGGAAAAGTCGGGTTGGGCGATCCGTCGCGTCAGCCTGAAGAACCGCAACCCGAAGGCGGTGCCGGACGCTTGGGAAGCTGTGGTGCTGGAAGATTTCGACCGGCGCGTGGCGGCCGGCGAAAAGCCGACCGGGCTGGAGAAGGGCGAACTTGTAACCACCGATGGCCAGCAGATCTACCGCTACATGAAGGCGCTGCCGACGCAGGACCTCTGCCTGCAATGCCATGGCACGCCGGATCGCATCTCGCCTGCCGTGCAGGCCAGGCTGAAGGAACTCTATCCCGACGACAAGGCGGTCGGTTACAGCGCCGCCGAAGTGCGCGGCGCCATCACCCTCAAGAAGCCCTTGTAGGTCGCGGGACGCGCGCGCCCTCAGCCGCGCGCCAGCCGGTCGACGACCTTCTGCCGGAACTGTCGGGCCTGATCGGCATCCAGTTGTTTCGATAGCGCGAGCAGTGCCTGTTCTAGGCTACCGGCGGCCGGCAGCACCTCGTCGCACAGCAGGCCGGCAATCGGGCCGAGGAATTCGACCAGTTCCTCTTCGACGACCGTCCTTGCGTGCGCTGACAGCGTACCGCCGCCCTGCGGATCCGGGCTCGATGTTGCCCCGGCAGCGTCCGCGCGAATGGCGTAGCCTGCCTGAAACAGCCTTTCGAGCGTCGCTGCAAGGTTGTTGAGAAAGGAAGCGCTTCGCATCAATTCCCCGACGGTACGCTTGCCGTCGATCATGATGAGGATGCGCCGCTCATTCAGCGAAATTTCACGCGAACTCCCGCTGATCGCATCTCTGCCCTTGGCCGACTTGACCAGGACAATGGCGTCATCCATGGCGGCGGGCTCGGCGGATTCGAGGATTGGCGCAGTCGTGCATCTAGCGTGCAGCCTTCTTGATCCGATCCATGGCGATCTTGATGCTCGCGGACATGCGTCCGATGGCGCGAGCCAGGTCACCGATTTCGTCCTTCCGCTCGGCGCCGAACATCTTTTCCTCGAACTTGCCCCGGCTGATCTCTTCCGCGGTATGGGTCAGGCGCTCGATGGGCTTCGTGATGCTCCTGCTCAACAGCCAGGCCAAGAACAACCCGACCACCAATGCCACGGACCCGATGGCCAGAATTCGATTCAGCGTCTTCTTGTGGCTGGCTACGTAATCGCTTCGGTCGATCAATATTTCCGCAACGGCGACCGGTTGCCCGGAAAAATCCGGCACGGATCGGGCCATCACGGCCCAGTGCCGGCCGTCGATGGTGACCTGGGATGTGACAGTCCGGCCCGTCATCACGGCGGCGACCTGCGCCGGACTTAACGTCGTCTTGCCGGGAATCGTGGTCGCGAAGATCCTGAAATCGGGGTCAGCGCGAATATGGAGTGCTGCCGGTGCCTTGTATTGCGACTTGAAGGCATCGAAGAAATCCTGGCCGAACGAAATTCCTATCTCCGCAGAACCGATGTGCCGGCTCTGATGCGAAACAGGGATGACGCCACGCAGTCCGAGCCCCGCGACACCGCTTTCGAGGCCGATTTGCGGCTGCTTCGTCTCGTTGGCCCTGACGACGGTCGCGCGAAACGATTGCAGGTCGTCGCCGTGCTTTTCAAGCTGGTGCAACCTCAGGAACGAGGTCGCCAGCGGCAGGTGAAACTGAAACTGGCTGATGTTGTGGTTCGTCTTCAATACCTCGAAAACCGGCAAAGTCAGCGCCTGTAGCTGGGCACGGTCACGGTTGGCAAGGGCCTCGCCGACGCCCTTGGCGTTCACGATCGCCGTGATGGTCACCAATGCATGCGCTGACGCATCCCTGACGCTGGCCTGAAGCGTATGGTGGAGATCTTCGAGCTGACGAACCTCCGCTCGTTCGGTGGCGGCGTCCAGCTGTCCCAGTACCGCCGGAAGCATGAGGAGTACCACGACCACCAGCGTCAGGGCTATGCCAACTGCCAGGCGAATCGAAATGCGGATGTCGGAAAACATCGGGGAGCCTCCGGCGTAACGACGGTGTAAGGAAGAATCAAGCCACTCTTGTAGACGCAGGATCCCGCCGGAATATTCCACACATCAAGAAACCACCGCTCCGAGCCGGTTGGTCAGCCTCCACCCAGCGCCTTGTAGAGCTGGGCCGCGGCGGTCAGCCCGGCGCGGCGTGTCGCCACGGCTGACTGTTGCGCGGCAAACAGTTCGCGCTGGGCATCCAGCACTTCCAGATAGCTGCTGATGCCCGCCTCGTAGCGGGCGTCGGCAATGCGCTTTCTTTCCGACTGCGCTTGCTCGGCAGCTTCCAGCGCCGCCAGTTGGGTCGCCAGTTTCTCGCGCGCCGAGAGCAGGTCGGCAACTTCACGGAAGGCCAGCTGGATGGTCTTCTCGTACTCGGCGACGGCGACGACCTTGCGGGCTGCCGCAATGTCCGTGTTCGCTGCCGCACGGCCGAAATCGAACAGCGGCAGACGCAGGCTGGGTTGGAAGGTCCAGGCATCGCTGCCGGCATCGAACAGCCCGGCGAGGCCGCGGCTGGCGGTGCCGAATGCCCCGGTCAGGGAAATGCGCGGCAGGAAGGCTGCGCGCGCCGCGCCGATGTTGGCATTGGCGGCCAGCAGCTTTTGTTCGGCGGCCAGCACGTCGGGCCGCCGCACCAGTACCTCCGACGGCAAACCGGCGGCCAGGTCGGCAACCACTCCCTGCTCCGCAAGCTGTCTATCGCTGGCCAGCTTGTCCAGGGGCTTGCCTACCAGCAGGATCAGCGCGTTGTAGGCACCAGCCTGCTGGCGCTCGAGACTCGCCAGCTCTGCCTTGGCAGCCTGCCAGGCGCCGTCGGCGGCCAGAAAATCGAGGTCGCCGGCGATGCCGACTTCGCGCCGACGGGAAATCAGCTTGCGTGTCTCCGCGCGACTGGCCACGGTGTCCCGCGCGATCTTCGTCCGCTCGTTCATTTCCAGCAACACGAACCACGCGTTGGCGACATCCGCGATCAGCGACAGGCGGAAGGCGCGCTGCGCCTCCTCGGTGGCAAGGTAGCCGGCCCTGGCGGCCTCGGCGAGGTTGGCGACGCGCCCCCAGAAGTCCAGTTCGAAGGTCAGCAGCGACACGGCAACGTCGTAGCGCTGCGTGGTCAGCTCGGCACCCGTGCTGCTCAGATCGGCGGGCACATGGCTCGCCGCGCGACCGCCCGTGAGATCGAAGTTCGGCAGCCGATCCGCGCGCGTCACGCCGTAGAGAGCGCGCGCTTCGACCACGCGCGCGACGGCAATGCGCAGGTCGCGATTGTGCTCAAGCGCGGCGGCGATCAGCGCCTGTAGTTCGGCATCGGGAAAATAGGCGTGCCAGTCGAGGCCGGTGACGGCACGGGAACCAGCCGCGGCATCGTCGGGCCAGGCGACTGCAACAGGCGCAACCGGACGCTCGTAGTTCGGCGCCAGCGAGCAGCCGACGACGAGGACAGCGCCAATGAGCGCGATTGCCTTACGCATGATGGTCGCCCTCCGTGGCTGGCGGCTTGCCGGGAAAGATGCGGCGGACGACGATGAAGAACACCGGCACGAGGAACACGGCAAGGATGGTGGCCGTGACCATGCCGCCGATGACACCGGTGCCGATGGCGTGGCGGCTCTGCGCGCCGGCGCCGGTCGAGATCGCCAGCGGCATCACGCCGAGGATGAAGGCCAGCGAGGTCATGACGATCGGGCGGATCCGCAGGCGGCAGGCTTCCATGGTCGCCTCCATGAGCCCCATGCCACGTTCGTGCAGGGTGCGAGCGAATTCGATGATCAGGATGGCGTTCTTGGACGACAGGCCGATGATCGCAATCAGGCCGACCTTGAAGAACACGTCGTTGGGCAGGCCGCGCAAGGTCACGGCCAGCACGGCGCCGAGAATGCCCAGCGGTACCACCAGGATCACCGCGAAGGGAATCGACCAGCTCTCGTAGAGCGCGGCCAGCGCGAGAAAGACCACCAGCAGCGACAGTCCATAGAGGATGGGCGCCTGCGCACCCGACAGTCGCTCCTCGTAGGAAGTGCCCGACCAGTCGAAGCCTATGCCCGGCGGCAGCTTGGCGGCGATCTCCTCCATCGCCGCCATCGCCTCGCCGGTGCTGCGGCCCGGCGCGGCGCTGCCGGATATCTTCATCGACGGATTGCCGTTGTAACGGTCAAGTTTGGGCAGGCCGACCTGCCATTGCAGTTGGGCGATCTCGGCGAGCGGCACCATTTCGCCGCGCGTGTTGCGGACCGGCAGGCGCAGCAGGTCTTCCGGACGGGTGCGCAGGCCCGGCTCGGCCTGCATCTGCACGCGCAGGATGCGGCCCTGGCGGACGAAGTCGTTGATGTAGGCGACACCGAGCACGGATTGGAGGGTGTCGTTGAGATCGGTGAGGTCGATCGAAAGTGCGCGCGCCTTGGTGCGATCGATATCGATCAGCAGCTGCGGGCTCGGCTCCTGGCCCTCCGGGCGCACACCCACCAGCACCTGGTTCTGCGCCGCCATGCCGAGCGCGACGTTGCGTGCTTCCATGAGTTTGTCGCGGCCGAGGCCGGTACGGTCCTGTAGGCGGAAGTCGAAGCCGCCGACGGCACCGAGTTCGGGGATCGGCGGCACGTTAACCGCCATGATGAACGCCTGTTTGATGCGCATCAGGGTCATGTTTGCCGTGCCGATGAGGTCCTTTGCCTGGACCTGGCGCTCATCCCAGTCCTTGAGGCGAGTGAAGACCAGCGCGGCATTCTGGCCGCGGCCGAAGAAGGAAAAGCCGACGACGCCGATGGTGTGCGCAACCTCGGGCTGGCTCAAGTAGAAGTCCTCGGCTTGCTTGACGATCTCCACCGTGCGTTCCTGGGTCGCGCCGGCGGGTAGCTGGATCATGCTGATGAAGTAGCCCTGGTCCTCCTCGGGCAGGAAGCTGCCGGGCAGGCGCATGAACAGCCATGCGACGCCGAGCAGGATCGCGCCGTAGACGGCGAGCCAGCGGCGCGGCTGCGAGATCATGCGTTCCACACCAGTCTGATAGCCGCTGACGCTGGCGCCGAAGACACGATTGAACCAGCCGAAGAAGCCCGTGGTCGGCAGGATTTCCTTGCCTGGCGCGTGCTTGAGCAGCGTCGCGCACATCGCGGGTGTCAGTGTCAGCGCCATGATCGCCGAAAAGACCATGGTCAGTACCAACGTGACCGCGAACTGCCGATAGATGGCGCCCACGGAGCCGCCGAAGAAGGCCATCGGCACGAACACCGCACACAGCACCAGGGTGATGCCGATTACCGCGGCGTAGATCTGGTTCATCGCCTTGATGGTGGCTTCGCGCGGCGGCAAGCCTTCGGTGGTCATGATCCGCTCGACGTTCTCGACCACCACGATGGCATCGTCCACGACAATGCCTATGGCAAGCACCATGGCAAACAATGTCAGTACGTTGATCGAGAAGCCGAACGCGTAGAGGCCGGACAACGCACCCATCAGTGCCACCGGTACCACCACCGCAGGCACCAGGGTGACGCGCAGGTTTTCCAGGAACAGGTACATGACCAAGAAGACCAGGATCATCGCCTCGGCCAGCGTCTTGACCACCTCGGTGATCGAGATCTCGACGAAGCGGCTGGTGTCATAGGGTATTTCCCAGGCGATGCCGGCGGGAAAATAATTCTTCAGCTCGGCCATCCTCGCCTTGACGGCCTTGGCAACTTCCAGCGCATTGCCGTTCGGGGCGACGCGCACGGCAATCGCCGCTGTCGGCTGGCCGTCGATGCGGGCGAAGATGTTGTAGTTCTCCGCGCCGAGCTCGACGCGCGCGACGTCCTTGACGCGCAGGGTCGAACCATCGGGCTGTGCTCGGACGATGACCTCGCCGAACTCCTCGGGCGTTTGCAGTCGGCCTCGGGTGACGATGACGGCGTTGAGCTGCTGGCCGGCTGCGGCCGGCGCCTGCCCGAGTTCGCCGGTGGCGAGCTGCGCGTTCTGCGCCCGCACTGCCTTGATGACGTCGCCGGGCGCGAGGTTGTAGGCGTGCAGCTTTTCCGGCTTGAGCCAGAGGCGCATCGAGTACTCGGTACCGAACAGGATCGCCTCGCCCACGCCGTTGACGCGCCGGATCGGGTCCAGCACATTCGCTGCAGCGTAGCTGCCCAGCGCGACGTTGGACTGGCTCTTGTCCGGCGAGTAAATCGATATGAACAGCAGGTAGTTGCGCTGGGGCTTGGTCACCGGAACGCCCAGGCGGCGAACATCCTCGGGCAAGCGCGCCTCGATGCGCTTGTAGCGGTTCTGCGCCTCCACCGAAGCGGTGTCGATGTTGGTGCCCGGCTTGAAAGTCAGGGTCAGTGTGCCTGTGCTCAGCTCAGACGAGGCCTCCATGTAGAGGAGGTTCTCGATACCGTTCATCTCCTGCTCGATCAATGCGGTCACGGTGTCTTCGATCACCTGCGCCGAAGCGCCGGGGTAGGTGATGTTGAAGGCGATGGACGGGGGGGCGACGGTCGGATACTGGGCAACCGGAAGGTTCTTGAGCGCGAGACTGCCCGCCAGGACTATGACGATGGCGATGACCCAGGCAAAGATGGGCCGGTCGATGAAGAAGCGGGGCAGCATGGGCTACTTCCCGGAGCCGACGTCGATGGCTACGGCCTTCACCGGGGAACCGGGACGCGCCTTTTGCAGGCCGTTGATGATGACCTTGTCGCCTCCCGTCAATCCTTCGGCGACGATCCAGTCGGAACCCGCCATGCCGCCCAGCTTCACCGGGCGTGACGCAACCTTGCCTTCGGCGTCGACGGTCATTACCGACTGGCCCTGTGCGCCCATGATGACAGCGCGCTGCGGCACTTTGATCGCCGCGTCGATTTCGGCCTCGGGGAAGCGGATGCGCACGAAAGTGCCGGGCAACAGTTCGCGTCGGGGATTCGGGAACTCGGCACGCAACTGCACTGCGCCCGTGTTGGGATCGACGGCGAGGTCCGAGAAAGTCAGTCGTCCCGGTACGCCATAGACACTGCCATCTTCGAGCAGCAACTCGACCTTGGCACCGCCCGCGCGCTTCAGGCGGCCCGACTTGACGGCCTGCTGGAGTCGCAGCAAGTCGGCATTGGACTGCGTGAAATTGGCGTAGATCGGATCCAGCTGTTCGATCGTCGCCAGCAGCGTCGCATCGCCCTTGCCGACCAGCGCACCTTCGGTTACCTGTGCCCGCCCGATACGTCCCGAGATCGGCGCGGGCACGGTGGCGTTTTCGAGATCGAGTCGCGCCTTTGCCAACGCGGCTTCGGCCTGCTTCTGCTTTGCTTCCGCGAGATCGAATTCCTGGCGACTGACCGCTTTCATGTCGAGCAGCGGACGGTAGCGTTCGACGGTCTGTTTCGCGACCTGGAGGTCTGCTTCGGACGCGGCGGCGGCAGCGCGGTAGGTGCGCGCATCGAGCTGAAAAAGCGGCGTACCGGCCTGAACATCGGAACCCTCGGCAAACAGTCGCTTCTCGACGATTCCCTCGACGCGAGCACGCACTTGCGCCGTACGCACTGCCTGGAGCCGGCCCGGGAGCTCGCGGGTCAGGGTGGCATTGCCCGCCGCAATGGTGACGACCTCGACTTCGGGTGGGGGCGGCGCCGCACCCGGGCTGCCGGTCATGCCGCCAGGACCTGGTGGCTGGCCTTGGCCGCAGGCCGCAAGTGCAACGGTGACCACGATACTGAGAGCCGGGGAGCGGAGGTTCATGTTGTTGTTCCTCATCGGGGCTGGTATGCCCGCAGAAAGCAGGTGACGATGCGTGCGACCTTGTCCGGGTCGCCATTGGGATCGAAATCGCCCGCAAGCAGGCCGCGGGTGCGATCCAGGTTGATGAGCATGCTGTTCAGCATTTCTGCGGCGAACATCGGATCGTCGCGATTCAGCTCGCCCCGATCCATGGCAGCAGCCAGAAAGTCCGCCAGCCGGCTGACGGTTTCGAGTGGCCCCTGGCGCCAGACGATACGCCCGAGTTCGGGCAGACGGGAAAGGTCCGCGATCACAGTGCGATACCAGTCCAGGCCCTCGGGGCTCAGCAATTTTTTGCGAAATGCGAGGCTGAAGGCGATCAGCCGGTCGCGGACGTCGCCGGGTGTGTCGTCCAGCTCAACGACGATGTCCCGCACACCGAGCCGTATGGTCTCTTCGAACAGCGCTTCCTTGCTCGGAAAATGGTTGTAGAAGGTCTGCTTGGCCACGCCTGCGGCAGCGGCAATGCGGTCGACGCTTGCGCCACGGAAGCCGTCACGCATGAAAGCCTCGCGTGCCGCTTCGACCAGACGCCGACGGCAGTCGGATTCAACAGGGGAGTATGGAGAGATCGTGCATTCGAGCATAGACTGGGCAGTCTAGTCGGCTATTGGAAAAAAGAAAAGGCGGCCGAAGCCGCCTTTTTCTGCCGCGATGCCTCGTCTTAGTGACGCGGCTTGCGCAGTTTCTGGATGGCTGCCAGTTGCGCCACGGCCTCGGCCAGTTCGGCCTGGGCACGGGCATAGTCGAGCTCGGATTCCCGATTCGACATCGCTTCTTCGGCCTTCTTCTTGGCGTCGAGCGCCTTGGCCTCATCGAGGTCCTTGCCGCGAATGGCGGTGTCGGCAAGCACCGTCACCAGTCCCGGCTGCACTTCGAGGATGCCGCCTGCAACAAAGATCACTTCTTCCTGCGCCTGGCCTTGGATCTTCAGACGCACGGCACCGGGCTTGATGCGGGTCATCAGCGGCATGTGGCCGGGCAGGATGCCCAGCTCGCCGACTTCGCCCGGCAGGACGACGAACTCCGCCAGGCCGGAGAAGATCGATTCTTCGGCACTGACGACATCGACGTGGATGGAAATTGCCATGATGGCTTCCTTTCGGGCTTACTGTAGCGTCTTGGCTTTTTCGAAGGCTTCCTCGATGCCGCCGACCATGTAGAAAGCCTGCTCCGGCAGGCTGTCGCACTCGCCCTCGACGATCATCTTGAAGCCCTTGATGGTGTCCTTGAGGGTGACGTACTTGCCGGCCGAACCCGTAAACACTTCGGCGACGAAGAACGGCTGCGACAGGAAGCGCTGGATCTTGCGGGCACGGGACACGGCCAGCTTGTCGTCCGGCGACAGTTCGTCCATGCCCAGAATGGCGATGATGTCGCGCAGTTCCTTGTAGCGTTGCAGCGTGGACTGCACCTTGCGCGCCGTCTGGTAGTGCTCTTCGCCGACGACCAGCGGGTCAAGCTGGCGGGAAGTGGAATCGAGCGGATCGACCGCCGGATAGATGCCAAGCGAAGCGATGTCGCGCGACAGCACGACGGTGGAGTCGAGGTGCAGGAAGGTGGTGGCCGGCGACGGATCGGTCAGGTCGTCCGCCGGCACATACACGGCCTGGAT
>JAEHDA010000361.1 GCA_016880655.1 Rhodocyclaceae bacterium | reverse complement strand
CCGGCGTCGAGACCATCGGCGAGCTCGAACTGATCGAGTACCTGCGGCGCATTTCCCGCCGCGACAGCAGCGTACTGGTGATCGATTCGCGGGATGCGGACTGGTTGTACCGCTCGGGAATCATTCCTGGTGCGATCCATCTGCCGTGGACCCGGCTCCATCCATCGCATAACGAGCCGCAGGCGATCGCCGACATCGTCGAACTGCAATTCGGCGCCGCGCGCATCGGCCCGATGTGGAATTTCGAGAACGCGCGCACGCTGGTGTTCTACTGCAACGGCATTTGGTGTGGCCAGTCGCCGACCAACATCAAGCAGTTGCTGGCGATCGGCTATCCGGCGCAAAAGCTCAAGTGGTACCGGGGCGGCATGCAGTCCTGGAAGAGCCTCGGCCTTGCCACGGCCCCCGTCAAGAAGCCCTGATGCTGATCGACACCCATTGCCACCTCGATGCGGCGGAGTTCGACGCCGACCGGGATGAAGCCGCGGTTCGCGCCGGCCGGGCGGGGGTGGCGCTGATCGTCGTGCCCTCCGTCGAGCGTGCCAACTTCGGCGCCGTTGCCAGCGTCTGCCGCGAGTTGCCGCAGTGCCGGCCTGCCTTCGGCATTCATCCCATGTACGTCGAGCGTGCCCGCGAGGAGGATCTCGACGCGCTGCGCGAGACCCTGCGACGCGAACCGGCCGTCGCGATAGGCGAGATCGGCCTCGACAATTTCATCGAGCCGCGCGACGAGAAAAGTCAGTCGTGGTGGTACGCCGAGCAATTGCGGGTCGCCCGCGATTTCGGCCTGCCGGTGCTGCTGCACGTCCGTCGCGCGATTGACGCGATTCTCGGGGGGTTGCGTCGCACCGTCGTGCCGGGCGGCATCGCGCACGCCTTCAACGGCAGCCGCCAGCAGGCCGACGAGTTCATCAAGCTCGGCTTCAAGCTCGGCTTC
Source organism: Rhodocyclaceae bacterium (assembly GCA_016880655.1). Taxonomy (GTDB): domain Bacteria; phylum Pseudomonadota; class Gammaproteobacteria; order Burkholderiales; family Rhodocyclaceae; genus Fen-999. The sequence continues at coordinate 1,675 of JAEHDA010000361.1, read as the reverse complement.
GGCGGTGCCATGACGCATCCGCGCGCGACCCGGTTGCGGGAGCTGGCCGCCACCTTGCCGCTCGAATCCATCGTGCTCGAAACCGATGCGCCGGATATTCCGCCCGACTGGCTGGGCAAGGCCCGCAACGAGCCCGCCGAGCTGCCGCGCATCGCCGCCGTACTGGCCGAGCTGCGCGGCATGGATGTCGGCGACGTTGTCGCCGCGACCACGGCCAACGCCCTCGGCGTGCTGCCACGGCTGACTTTTCCGGCGGCCGCAGGCTCATTGGCATGAAGAGCAGGCGGCTGGCCAAGCTGGTCCGCAACCGTCCGGAGAAGTATCCCTACGAACTCGAGACGCACCACGGCCGGATCCTCGAAAGGATCCTCGACCTGTGGGGCTCGGCCGAGGCGGACCAGTATTTCCTGGAGCTGCTAGTCGATACGCGCGGCACCCGCCAGGGCTTTTCGGTCAAGGTCGCAGAGGAGATTTACTTCCTCAGCGAGCTGCATTCGAGCGCGTTCAACCTCGGTGGCCGCACCTCGATCCCGGATGAAACGGATCGGATCGCCAAGGCCGAGCAGCGGGCGGTGAAGTTCCGCGCGGCGCTGATCGAACGCGGCTTCAAATTCGTGCCCGGCGAAATGTTCCGCTGCGTCACCAGCGGCGACATCTCCAATGTCGTGATGTTCGTCAATGCCGGCATGGCGATCGACACGCTCAACGAGCGCGGCTGGACGCCGCTGATGGTCGCACTGTTCGAGGGCCAGGAGAAGGTGGCGTTGTTCCTGATCCGCAAGGGCGCCGATCCGTTCTTCCGGGACACGGCCGGCTATCGCCCGATCCACTGGGCGGCCTTCCACGGCTATGTCGCGGTGATACGCGAACTGGCCAGCCGGCGGGCCAAACTCGACATCAAGACCGATTTCGGCTGGCCGCCGCTGTTGCAGGCCGCGGCGCGCGGCTACGCGGCGGCAGTCGATACGCTGATCGAGCTGGGCGCCGAGGTCAACATCAGCGATGACGAAGGCTGGACGGCCTTGCACAAGGCGTGCGCCAACGGCTGCGCGGACGTGGTGGCAGTGCTGCTGTTGCACGGCGCGCGGCTCGACGTCCGCCATGCCGACGGGCGCACGCCGCTGCTCATCGCCACCGAGAACGGGGAGCGCGTGATTGCGGCGATGCTCCTGCGGGCCGGGGCGGACGCCTGCGCCGCCGACAACAACGGCATGACCGCTCTGCACGTCGCGGCGGCCCGGAACGACGTCACGCTGATCGACCTGCTGCTGGCATCGGGTGCGCAGTGCAGCGAGCCCGACATGCGCGGCGTGACGCCCCTGATGTACGCGGTCGAGGCCGGCGCCATTCCGGCCATCCGCCGGCTGATCGCCGCCGGTGCCGGGATTGCCGAAACCCTCGATGTTCGCGCCGACGAGCGGCAGGCCGCGTTGCGGCGTACCGGGCAGGTCGGCGGGCGGATGATGTCGGGTGTCGCACGGCTGGCGAAGGGGATGAAGGCCGTCAAGCGCTCGCGTTTGCACGACGCCGTCAGGCTCAACGACGTTCTGTGTGTACGCGCCGAGGTCGCGTGCGGCGCGGACCTGAACGCCATCGGCCCGGACGGCATGACGCCGCTGGAGATCGCTGCCGCCCAGGGGCACCACAACATGTGGGGCGTCCTGATCGATCTCGG
>JAEHDA010000360.1 GCA_016880655.1 Rhodocyclaceae bacterium | reverse complement strand
GCGAATTCTGCCTCGCGATTTCCTATAACCCCGGGTACCAGAGCGTTCTGAAGGACCTCAAGCAGTCAACCCGGCAGCGCTTTGTCGCACTCGAATTCGACTATCCCGCGGCCGAACTGGAGCGTCGCATCGTCGTCACCGAATCCGGGGTCGACGCCGGCATGGCGGAAAAGCTGGTCAAGTTCGCCCAGATGACCCGCAACCTGAAAGGAAGTGGCCTGGAGGAAGGGGCCTCTACCCGTCTGCTGGTACACGCCGGCAAGCTGATCTCCAGTGGCGTCGATCCGGTCGTGGCCTGCCGCAGCGCGGTGGCCCAGGCGGTCACCGATGATGCCGACATGCTCGCCGCGATCCGGGAACTGTCCTCCTCGCTGTTCTGAATCGAAGCCGGGTTGCCATGGCCAGCCAGCAACTGACGCGAGGTGAGATCGAGCCCCTGCTGGACGCCTGGCTGGAGACCGAGTTCACCTTCCACGCGGCCGGGCCAGTGGCACGGGCGTTGTCCAAGCTGGAACGTGAGGAGCAGGACTTCGTCCTCGACTGGATCAAGCGCATTGCCACCACCCACATCACCCTCGCCTTCCATTTCGCCAAACGGGCGCCGGACCTGCTCCGCCGGCTCGATCCCCGGGCCATCGAAGCGTGGGCGGTGCAACTGTGCGACACCTACGATCGAGCGGGCATGTACGCAGCGCTGGCCGTGGCAGAACAGGTCGATGGTTATGCACGGACAGGTCAGATCCATACCGAAGGCGCGCTCTTCGACGACATCGCCGGCGTGCTGGGTAATTTCGTACGCGGGCTTTCCGGACGCAAGCTCAAGGTCGAACAGGGCGACTCGGTCTACACCGACAGCGAAAAAATCGTCCTTCCCGCCATCACCTCGCTCCTGGCCAGCCGGGATGACAATTTCAAGTTGGCCAAGGCCAGGGTCGCATTGCTCTGGGCACAAACCCGCTTCGGCACCCTGCGCGTTGACATCGCAGCCGCCTGTGCCGGCTATCCCCACCCTGACCGTGCCCTGCGGCAGTTCAACGCCCTGGAAACCGTGCGGCTGACTGCCTGCATCGGCCGCGAACTGCCCGGCTTGCATCGCGACATCCTGCGGCTGATGGGAATTCTCGGGGACGCGCTCCCGGAAGGCTGGCAGCCGCTGGCCGATCGCCTGAACCTGGCCGACGCGCAGGTCGAGGACAGCCTCAGCCTGCTCGACACCGCCTATCACCTGCCGGACTTCCAAACCTGGTGCCATCAGGGGGAAATGCGTCCGGACGCCGTCGCCAGTGCCCGTGCCGCTCGCCTGGAGAAAGAGAAGGCACGGTTCCGGATCAAGCTTGCAGAACTCCTGGAGGAGCACACCTCCGGCGAAGCCCCCGAGAAACCGGCATCGGCGGAGAAGCCCGAAATCGAGGTGACGCCGCGCGACGAAAACGGCGCGCTCGAAGTCGAGATCACGCTGGACGGCGCCCCGCTCGCGCCGCCCGAGGACGTCAAGCAGCTGCTCACCTCGATCTATCTGGATTTTGGCGAGATTCCGCCGGAATACCTGTCCCCCGCGGGTGAAGGTGAATACGACCCGAAACTCGTTTTCGACCAACCGGAAGACCCTGATTCAGTGTGGCACGGCACCTATCATGAAAAGGGTGCCGAGCTCTTTCCCGAGTGGGACCACGGCCGCCAGCATTACCGCAAGAACTGGTGCGTGATGCGGGAGAAAACGGTCGCCCCGGTTCACGACAGTTTCTATCGCGATACGCTCGACAAATATGCCGGCGTGGTGAAGCACCTGCGCCGCAAGTTCGAGGCGCTGCGCGACGAGAACCGTCTCGACAAGCGCCAGACCCAGGGCGACGAAATCGACCTTGATGCGCTGATCGAGGCCCTCGCCGACGCGAAGGACGGCCGCGAAATGAGCGACCGCCTGTTTGTGCGCCTGCACCGCGCCGAGCGCAACATCGCCGTCGCCTTCCTGGTTGACATGAGCGGCTCGACCAAGGGCTGGATCAACGAGGCTGAGCGCGAGGCGCTGATTCTGTTGTGCGAGGCGCTGGAACTGCTGGGCGACCGCTACGCGATCTACGGCTTTTCCGGGACCACGCGCAAGCGCTGCGAGTTGTTCCGCATCAAGACCTTCGATGAAGGCTACGGCGATGAGGTGAAGGCGCGCATCTCCGGCATCCGCCCGCAGGAATACACCCGCATGGGTTTTGCGCTGCGCCACATGACCAAGCTCTTGAACCAGGTCGAAGCCAAGACCCGCGTGCTGGTCACCTTGTCGGACGGCCGCCCGGACGATTATTTCGACGTCTACCGCGGCGAGTACGGCGTCGAGGACACGCGCATGGCGCTGCTGGAAGCGGCGCGCACCGGCATCCATCCCTTCTGCGTCACGCTCGACCGCGACGCACGCGACTACCTGCCACACATGTACGGCGCGGCGCGTTACATCATCCTGGATGACGTGCGACAATTGCCGGTGAAAGTCACCGACATTTACCGCCGCATCACGACATGACCTTGGACGAACTGAAAGTAGGGTATTTCTACAGCAACGGCGCCTACGGCCGCACCTGGGGCGTGCGCCAGCTGGCCGAAATCGTCGCCGACGCGGAGACCGGCGAGAGGGTGGTTCACTTCAAGGGCATCGCCGGCACCTGCCGCCGCAAGAAAGGCCATTGC
>JAEHDA010000359.1 GCA_016880655.1 Rhodocyclaceae bacterium | reverse complement strand
TTTCGGACGAGGCCGAGCAGGTCTACCAGCGCGACGGCCTGCCGGCCTTCGTCGCCCACGAGAAGCACCACGTGAGCCGGCCGCTGCCGGCCGGGCCGTTCAAGCCGCTGCTGGAAGCGTTGCATCGCCTGCAAGCGGCCAGCGGCGAACTGCCGATGCGCATCCGCACCGCACTGGTGACCGCGCGCAGCGCGCCCGCCCACGAGCGCGCCGTGCGGACCCTGATGGACTGGCACATCGCCGTCGACGAGGCGATGTTCCTCGGCGGCCTGCCCAAGGGCCCGTTCCTCAAGGAATTCCAGCCCGACTTCTTCTTCGACGACCAGGCCGGCCATTGCGAATCCGCCGCTGCGGCGGGTCCGACCGGACAGGTGCCGAGCGGCGTCGTCAGCGGTTGAGCCGGCGCCAATAGTCAGCCGTGGCGGTACGCCATCTGCCTACGAATGTTCCGGCGTTGCCGAGAGCTTGATGCCCAAGGCGTGAAGCAGCTTGAGCATGGTGTCGTAGCGCGGCTTGGCGCCGGGTGTGAGGGCCTTGTAGAGGCTTTCCCGGCCAAGGCCGGCGTCTTTGGCTAGCTGGGCCATGCCGCGTGCGCGAGCAACGTCGCGAACCGCAGTGAGGAACACGTCGGGATTCGGGTCTTCCAGCGCCGCGGTGATGTACTCGGCGATGGTTTCTTCATCGTCGAGGTAATCGGCAGCATCGAATGTAGCGAGTTTGGCCATGGTTCACTCCTTGTCCAGCGTGCGCGCCATCTCGATGGCACGCTTGATATCGCGCTTCTGGGAAGACTTGTCGCCGCCCAGCAAGAGCAGGTAGACCACCTCTCCCCGGCGCGTGTAATAGACGCGGTAGCCGGGACCGACATGCACGCGCATCTCCGAAACACCCTCGCCAACCGGCTCGCAGTCGCCGAAGTTGCCGTGCTCAGCGGAACGGATGCGATGTGCGATGCGGGCTTTGGCGATCTTGTCCTTCAAGCCGGTGAGCCAAGCGTCGAATTCTTCCGTCCGAAGAAAGGTGTTCATGGTTCAAGTGTATCCAAACGGATACCAAGATGCAAGCGGGGCTGTTGCTGCGAAAGTCAGTCGTGGTGACACGCTAAATGTGGCGCTTGATGTGGCTTCCAGCCTGCGCGGGAATCAGGAAGCGCGCTGTAGCGGGTCTTGCCGGTAGAAGCGCCGCAGTTGTTCGTACACCGCCGGATACTCATCGCTCAGCACATCCGGCGTCTCGAAGAAGGCTTCGGACATGACGGCGAAGAATTCGGCGGGGTGTTCGGCGGCGTAGGGATCGAGGAAGGTGTCCTCGCCCGAGTCGACGCGGGCGCAGAAGTCCTGGTAGGCGGGCTCGAAGGCGGCCGCCCAGGCGCGGCGCGACATGTCGGCGGGGAGGCGGGGGAAGCCGTCCACGGCGCCGTTGCCCATGTCGAGCTTGTGCGCGAACTCGTGGATGACGACGTTCACTCCATCCGCGTCCTCCGGGTCGTCGAACCAGGAGACCAGCACCGGGCCGCCTTCCCAGGCTTCGCCGAGCACCGGGTCGTCGTACTCGTGCACGACGCCGTCTTCGTCCATGACGCTGCGCTGGATCACGAAGTCGCCCGGATAGACGACGATGCCGATCCAGCCGCGATAGTGGTCGAGGCCGAGGTTGAGGATGGGCAGGCAGGCTTGCAGGGTGATCGAGAGCTGCATCGCGGGCGTCAGTTCGAGGTCCCGTGCGGCGCTCCATTCCTTTTCGGCGAGGAACTCGCGCGCCATCTCCCGCAGCCGGCGTCGCTCATTCGCGTCCAGATGGCCGAGGAAGGGCAGCTGCGCCTCGGCCTCGGCCCACTGTTCGTCGCTGACCTGCACGCGGTCGAGCGCCTTCTGCCGCAGCCAGTCCTTGAGCTTGCCGATCATGGCGACTGGCGCGCGCTGTTGCGTGTATTGAGCCAGATGCCGCCGAAGATCAGCACGATGCCGAGCGCGTGGTAGGGCTCGGGTTTTTCGCCGAGGAAGACGATCGACAGCAGGATGCCGAAGGCGGGCATCAGGTGGATGAACAGGCCGGCTTTCGCGGGACCGACGTCGGCCACGCCGCGGTTCCAGAACACGAAGCCGAGGAAGGCCGGGAAGATGCCGGTGTAGAGCGCGGCACCGATGGCTGGCCGGGTCAGGTTCATGTGGCGGCCCGTCGACAGTTCCCACAGGTAGGCGGGCAGCAGTTCGATCACGCCGAAGATCGCGATGGCGGCCAGGAAGCTGAACGGGTGCACGTTGGGACGATGCGGCAGCATCAGCGTGTAGATGGCCCAGGCGAATACCGAGATCAGGATCCAGAGGTCACCGATGTTGAGGTGCAGGCCAGCCAGCACGTCGATGTCGCCGCGCGCGACGATGGTCATCACGCCGAGCAGGGAGGTGACCACGCCGAGCGCCTCGATCGGCCGCAGCCGCTTGCCGAGGAACAGCCAGCCGAGTGCGACGATGGCGACCGGGATGAAGGAGTTGAGCAGCAGGCCGTTGGTGGCGGTGGTGTATTGCAGGCCGACGTAGGCGAGCGCGTTGTAGGTGGCGGTGCCGAGGAAGCCGAACAGCGCCAGCCAGTGCCAGTTGGGCGCCAGTTGCGGCCAGTCGCGGCGCCGGTGGGGCCAGGCCAGCGGCAGGATGAAAGCCAGCGCGATGATCCAGCGCCAGAACGACAGGGCCAGCGGCGGGATGTCGCCGCGGATGCCGCGGCCGACTACCCAGTTGCCGGCCCAGAACAGGTTGGCGAGGGTCAGCAGGAGATAGGGCGAAAGGCGAAGCCGCATCGGGATGCGTAAACGAAAAACGGGGGCCGCGGCCCCCGTGGTGCGAGGCGACGAATGCCTACTCTACCTTGGCCTTGGCTTGCAGGTCGAGGACATGCTTCTCGATCATCTGCTGCTGCATGCGCTGGGTCAGTTGCGGCTTGATCTCGTCGAGCGGCGGCGCCTTCATTTCGCGGGTGTCTTCGAGCTGGAGGATGTGCCAGCCGAACTGGCTCCTGACCGGCGTCTCGGTGACCTTGCCTTTTTCCAGCGCGACCATGGCGTCGGAGAACGGCTTCACGTACGCGGCCTGGTTCGCCCAGCCGAGATCGCCGCCCCGTTCCCTTGAGCCGGGGTCCTTGGACTGCTTGGCCAGCTCTTCGAACTTCTCGCCGGCTTTCAGCTTGGCGATGATTGCCTTGGCTTCGTCCTCGCCGTCGACCAGGATATGGCGGGTCTTGTATTCCTTGTCGCCGAGGGTCTTGCGCAGGGTCTCGTACTCGGCCTTGAGCATGTCGTCGGTGACCGGGTGGCTCTTGACGTAGTCCTGCAGATAGGCGCCGATCAGGACGTTCTGGCGGGTCAGCGCCATTTGCGAAACGACGTCCGGCTTCTTGTCATAGGCCTTCCGTTCAGCTTCCTGGGCGATGAGTTCGCGGCGTACCAGATCCTCGCGGATGGCGTTGCGCAGTTGGGGCGTATCCGTCTGCCCCTGAGCCAGTTGGGCGGCCATCATGGTGTCAACGCGGGATTGCGGGATCGGCTTGCCGTTGACGGTCGCAACGGCTTTGGCCGGCGGTGCGGCATGGGCGGCGGCAGCCAGGGCGAACAGGGCGGCGGCGAGCAGGGTCGCGGGCATCGGGCGGGTCATCGAGTAGTCCTTTTTCTAGTCAGCGGGAGTTTTCGGCGGGGGTGCGTGCGGTAATGCTCAGGGCATGTATGGCAGGGCCCATCAAGTCGCCGAGGGCATCATACACGAGGCGATGGCGCGCCATTGTGGCAAGGCCGCTAAAGCGCTCGGAGACGATCTGGAGCCGATAGACGCCGGCCTCGCCGGTGCCGTGGCCGGCATGCTTGTACGAATCGTCGATCAGTTCGAGCTGGGTGGGTTCCAGCGCGGCAAGGCGCTGCTTCATGGCGTCGATAATGGTCACGCGGGCTCCCTGGTCAGTGATGTTCCGGTTGGTCCGGTTTTTTTGCAGTTGGTTCCCCGAGGTAGCGGTTCAGCCAGAACCCCTGGGCCAGGACGAAAGCGAACATCAGGCCCATGGTGCCAAAGAGCTTGAAATTTACCCAGATGTCGGTGGGGAACGACAGGGCGACGAACAGGTTGGCGGCGCCCATCGAGGCGAAGAAAATCGCCCAGGCCAGATTGAGCCTGGTCCAGACATGGTCGGGCGCATCGATCTGGGCATCGAGCATGGCCCGAATGAGATTCTTGCCGAACAGGGTCGCCGAAACGAGCAGGACCACGGCGAAGATCCAGTAAAGGACGGTCGGCTTCCACTTGATGAAGGTCTCGTCGCGCAGGGCGATGGTCATGCCGCCGAGCACCACCACCAGGCCGAGGCTGATCCAGAGCATCTTGTCGACCTTGCCGTGGCGCAGCCGGACCCAGGCGATCTGGGCGACGGTGGCGAGGATGACGATTACGGTGGCGAGCAGGATCGGCGACTGGTCGGGCGGAAAGGCGGCCGACAAGCCGATGGCGCCGAACATGCTCCCGAGCAGTTCGGCGGTCGCTTCCTTGCGGCCTTCGGCGAGCTTGAAGGTGGCGAAGAAGAGGATTACCGGCAGGAGGTCGAAGAGGAATTTCATGTCAGTTGGACGTGCGCCTAGTTGAGAGTACGCGAAAGGGCGACGCGGAATTCTCGCACCAGGTCGTCGTATTGCGGCTGGGCGCCGAGCATGGTGAACAAGGTCAGCATGGTCTTGCGGCCGGCCTCCTCGCTCCATTTGCGGTCGCGGCGGACGATTTCAAGCAGCTGGTCGAAGGCAGCGCGATAGTCGCGCGCCAGGGCCAGTGCGTTGGCCAGTTGCAGGCGGGCGTCGAGGTTGTCGGCATCGGCGGCGATCTGCGCGCGCAATTCCGCGGTGTCCGCTCCGCCGCCGGCGGCGAGCTTCAACTGGGCATCGAGCGCTTCGACGCGCGCCCGGTCGCCACAACGGTCGCGCACGGCATCGAGCACTTCCTTCGCCTCGTCGAAGGCGCCGGCTTCGAGACTGAGCTCGATGTAGTCGAGATAGCTGGTGTCGTTGCGCGGATCGAGGTTGATCGCGTCGGCCATCAGTTTGCGCGCGCCTGCCAGGTCGCCGCCCTCGTGGGCGGCCAGCGCCTGCGCGCGCAAGGGCTCGGCGGGCGACGGGATCAGGCGGTCGATGAAGTCGCGTACCTGGTCTTCCGGAAGCGCGCCGGAAAATTCGTCCACCATCTCTCCGCCGACGAAGGCCTTGACGGCCGGGATGCCGCGCACGCCGTAGCGCTGCGCCAGTTCCTGGTTCTGGTCGGAGTCGATCTTGGCCAGGATGAAGCGGCCGCCGTACTCGGTCGCCAGCTTCTCCAGTATCGGTTTGAGGATGCGGCAGGGCTGGCACCATTCGGCCCAGAAGTCGACGATGACCGGCACCTGGCGGGAGGCGTCGAGAACCTTCAGGGGAAAATCGGCAATCGAGACATCGTAGCTGCTGGGGGACATGGCATCGGGAAATCGACAGGTGGGCGCAGAGTATAATTCCAACCCGTCAGAATGCGCCTTTCCGCCCGCCTCTCCGCCCATATCCCTACTTCCATGTCCCGAATTCTCAAGCTGCGCGGTGCCGCCGCCTTTTCCGCTTCCCGCCTCGCCCGCCTCCAGGAAACTACCGGCACTGCAATTGCCGCCGAACACTGGTATTTCGTCGAATGCGATGGCGAACTGAACGCCGACGAGCTGGCCCGACTGGGGGATTTGCTGGGAATTCCGGCTGCGCTGCCCGCCGAGCCGAAGGGCACGCTGCTGCTGGTGACGCCGCGCCTGGGGACGATCTCGCCGTGGTCGTCGAAGGCGACCGACATCGCCCGCAACTGCGGCTTTGCGGCAATTCGTCGCATCGAGCGGGGCACTGCCTTCCACGTTTTGGGCGCGCAGAAGTCAGCCGTGGCAGCACGCCTCCATGACCGCATGACCGAGTCGGTGCTCGATTCCGTCGACGCCGCCGAAGAGTTGTTCCATCACTATTCGCCGCAGCCGTTGACCACCGTGGACATCCTGGCCGGGGGCCGGGCTGCGCTGGTCAAGGCGAATTCCTCCCTGGGCCTGGCGCTCTCCGAGGACGAGATCGACTACCTGGTCGAGAACTTCTCGAAGATCGGCCGCAACCCGACCGATGTCGAGCTGATGATGTTCGCCCAGGCGAACTCCGAGCACTGCCGCCACAAGATCTTCAACGCCACCTGGACGGTCGACGGCCAGGACCAGCATTTATCCCTGTTCGGCATGATCCGCGAGACGCACAAGGCGCATCCCGAAGGCACGGTGGTTGCCTATTCCGACAACGCCTCGGTGATCGAGGGCGCGAAGATCAAGCGCCTGGTGCCAGGCACGGGCGGCAAGTATGGTTACGTCGAGGAGACGACGCACATCCTCGCCAAGGTCGAGACGCACAATCATCCGACTGCCATTTCGCCCTTTCCGGGCGCGGCGACCGGCTCGGGCGGCGAGATTCGCGACGAAGGCGCGACGGGGCGCGGCTCCAAGCCCAAGGCCGGCCTGTGCGGCTTCTCGGTGTCCGACCTCAACATTCCCGGCCATGCCCAGCCTTGGGAGTCCGGTTACGGCAAGCCGGACCGCATCGCCTCGGCACTCGACATCATGATCGAAGGACCGATCGGCGCGGCGGCGTTCAACAACGAATTCGGCCGCCCGAATCTGGCCGGCTACTTCCGCACCTTCGAGCAGGAGTTCAACGGCGAGGTGCGCGGTTACCACAAGCCGATCATGATCGCCGGCGGTGTCGGCAACATCGCCGACCAGCATTGCTTCAAGAACGAATTTCCCGC
>JAEHDA010000065.1 GCA_016880655.1 Rhodocyclaceae bacterium | reverse complement strand
CTGGATCGCCAGGGCCGGCCGAAGATGTTCTACGGCCAGCGCATCCACGACAAGTGCTATCGCCGGCCGCACTTCGACGCCGGCCAGTTCGTCGAGCAGTGGGACGACGACGCGGCGCGCAAGGGCTACTGCCTCTACAAGATGGGCTGCAAGGGCCCGACCACCTACAACGCCTGCTCGACGGTGCGCTGGAACGACGGCGTGTCCTTCCCGATCCAATCCGGCCATGGCTGCATCGGCTGTTCCGAGGACGGCTTCTGGGACAAGGGCAGCTTCTACGACCGCGTCACCGACATCAAGCAGTTCGGCGTCGAATACAACGTCGATCGAGTCGGCACGGCGGCTGCTTCGGTGATCGGTACCGCCATCGCGGCGCACGCCGCGGTCACGGCGCTGTCGCGGGCCCGCATCGACCAGGAAAAGTGACAGTCATCGACTCGCGAAATGGCTACTCGTCGGAAGCAGGGCACCATGACCGAAGAAGAATCGGAAGTTGGAACTTCGCGGCACGCTCATCAAGTTGCTGCGTTTTACGTCTATCAGGCGCCCGTTCGCCTGTGGCACTGGACCAATGCGCTCTGCATCGTCGTCCTGGTCATCACCGGATATTTCATCGGATTGCCGCCGTCATCGGTTGGCGGGGAAGCGAGCGACCATTTCCAGATGGGTTACATCCGTTTCATGCACTTCGCGACGGCTTACCTGTTCGCGATCGGCTTTCTCTGCCGGATCTACTGGGCATTTGCCGGCAACGTGCATTCGCGCCAGATATTCCTCCTGCCGATACTGAAGCCGCGCTGGTGGGCGGAGGTTCTCTATGAGTTGAAGTGGTACTTCTTCCTGGTGGCCAGGCCGAAGCAGTACGTCGGCCACAATCCGCTGGCGCGCCTCATGATGTTCTCCTTCATTGTCGTCGGCACCATCTACATGATGGCAACCGGTTTTGCCTTGTACGGCGAAGGGGCTGGCCCGGATCACTGGTCGAGCTACCTGTTTGGCTGGGTGATTCCGGCGGCCGGAGGATCGCTGCAAACGCACATGCTGCACCGAACGGGCATGTGGATGACGATGATGTTCGTGCTTATCCATGTCTATGCCGGAGTACGTGAAGATATCGTCTCCCGGCAGAGCCTGATTGGGACGATGATCAGCGGCTGGCGCACCTTCAAGGACTGATCGCGAGGGAGTTTCGATGAAAAGCATTTCCAGTGGCGTCACCTCGGCTGCCGCGATGCCGGCTCGCATTCGCCGGGTCGATCTCACCTCCGGCGGACGTGTCGGCCTTGCCGCCTTCGGCTTTGCCGCCTTGTTCTTCTTCGCAATGGGGATTGCAGCTTATTTCGAATGGGCCAGCCCCGCCGGCATTGCCATGTTCGTCGCCTTCTTCGGTTGCCTGCTGGCCGCCGGCGATGCGCTCTACATCCAGAACATGAACAGTACGATCGAGGCGCTGGCCGGCGCCCTGCGCACTGGCAACTCCGGCGTCAGCGACCTTTCCAATGAATTCGTCTTGCCCGAGGGGTCCCCGGTCAAGGCCATTGCCAAGTTGATGGCCGAGCGCGATGCACGCGTTCGCGACATGGTCGGCAAAGTGCGCTCCGGCACCCTGCGTGCAACCTTTGACGCTGCCCAACTCAATAACTTCCTGCGCGACTCGAACCGGCTGGCCGAGGATCAGCGCCGGCTGGCGTCGGAAATTACCCAGGCCAATCAGCAGGTGAGCAACGCCGTCGGTTTCGCCGACCGCAACGCTTCGGAGTTGCAGGCCGCGACGGAGCGACACATCGTGGAAGCGAAAAAAGCGCTGGCCGAACTTCGGCAAACCGCCAGCAGCGTGGATGAGGTTGCAGCCGGCATCGGCGGTTTCGAGGCTACGGTTGTCGAACTGGAAAAGCAGTCGCGGGCAATCGCCGGCGTCATCGACATCATCAACGCCATTTCGACGCAGACAAATTTGCTGGCGCTCAACGCCTCGATCGAGGCGGCGCGGGCCGGCGAGAGCGGGCGCGGATTCGCCGTGGTCGCCGATCAGGTGCGTTCATTGGCCGAGCGGGTGCAGGAGGCGACCGGCGAAATAACCCAATCCATCGGCGCCATGAGTGAATTGGTAGGCGGTACGCGCGAGGAGACCTCCGTGGTGCTGGGACACGTGCAACATACGGCGGTCGCGGTGCGGCAATCGGCCGATCATTTCGAGCACATGGTCGAAGAGTATGTCGGCATGGGGGTCCGGATCGGCGAAACCATCGGTGCCATCAAGACGCTCGGTGAGTCCAACCAGCAGATCCAGGGGCAGGTCGGATTGATCCAGGACAGTTGCGATCATGTCTCGCGACGAATCCTCGAGGCGGAAAAGGATGTTGGTCAGTTGGTCAATACCAGCTCGCGGATTCAGAGCAGCGCGTCCGCGTTCCGTATCGGCGATGATCGCATGGAGCAGATTACCGGGCCCCTCGAGCGGGCGCGCGATGCGTGTGCCGCCACGCTTGCCGGCGCTGGAACCGCGGCTGACGATCTGCTCACGTCGGTTTCCAGCCCTGCGGTCGCCGCGCTGTCGGCAGGCCTTGCCGAGCAGGGCAAAAAGCTGCTCGGAACCGTTACCGGCGCCGCTTATGCGGCAGTTGCCTGCGCCGGCGCCCACAGCTGGCGCAATACCAGACCGGGGCCGTCGGTGGCGGATGGTGTCCACGAGCAACTCGACCAGACGGCGTTACGCGATCGCGGTGATGTGCTGCTGGTGCAGGCCTGCGTTGATACTGACGGCCAGCCAATCTGTGATTTTTCGATGCCGATTGAGTTTGGCGGCCGTCGACTCGCCGTGCTTCGGCTCGGGGTGCCGCTTGCCTCGTTGGTTGGATGAGCGTCCGAGCCGAAATGGCCAGTCCGCACCGAGTGGTTAGAGGCCTTCCATTTTCTGCTTCATGATGGAAGAGTGCTTACCATGCCATTGTGGTCGGAATTGCCTGCTGCGCTCGTTACCCATTGTTTTTATGTAAAAAACTAACCGATCGCCTGGGTGGCCAAGAACTTGCTCTAGGTCAATTACGAGAACCCAACAGAGGAGACGATCAATGACCGAAACCTTTTACGACGTACTGCGGCGGCAGGGGATATCGCGGCGCAGCTTTTTGAAGTTCTGTTCGCTGACGGCGACATCGCTCGGGCTGGGTTCGGCCTACGCACCGAAGATCGCCCATG
>JAEHDA010000064.1 GCA_016880655.1 Rhodocyclaceae bacterium | reverse complement strand
GCACGGGTTCGGCGCGGCCGGCAGATCGGCGGACGAGCGCGCGGATGCGCGCCGCGAGTTCATCGAGATCGATCGGCTTGACCAGGTAGTCATCGGCGCCACCGTCGAGGCCGGCGATCTTGTCGGCAGTCGCGTCGCGCGCCGTCAGGATCAATACCGGCAACGATTGGCCGCGTCCGCGAAGGCGTCGCAGCAGATCCATGCCGGAAAGTTTCGGCAAGCCGAGATCGAGCACGACCAGATCGAAGGTTTCCGTCGACAAGGCCTGGTCGGCGGCCATGCCGTCCTTGACCCAGTCCACCGCGAACCCGGCCTGACGGAGGCCGATCGTCAGGCCGTCACCGAGTTGCGGATCATCTTCGACCAGGAGGACGCGCATGGCCCGATTCTACCGGCTCAACAGCCAGGCAGCCGCCGCGACCCACCCCAGCATCACGGCCGCGGCAACCGGCCGCGCGCTGGCGATTCGATCGGTCGTGTCGGCCGATTTCATGCCGGTGAACATCGACCGCACCAGGTTTTCGCGGTGCGCGAGGCTGCCGATGAAGACGCCGCCCAGATGGATCAGCACGACCACCAGCATCGCATTGACGGCGCCCTCGTGCAATTCCTCCAGCCATTCGCCGCCGATGTCCTGATAGTTCAGCCAGCCGCTGGCGCCGCCGAGCAGCGCCAGGCCGAGCAGCGCGGCGATGGCCAGGCCGCCGGCCGGATTGTGGCCGACGTGGTGCTGCGGTTTCGGGCCAGGCAGGCTCCTCAAGTAGGACAGGGCAGCGCCCGGGCCGCGCAGGAAATCCGCGAAGCGGGCATGGCGGCTGCCGAGGAATCCCCAGGCCAGCCGAAACAGCGCCACGCCGACCACCGTGCTGCCGGCAAGGACATGCACCAGGCGCCATTCCTCGCTCTCGCCGGTCAGCCACGCGATGGCGAAGCCGCCGGCCATCAACCAGTGGCCGACGCGGACCGGCAGGTCCCAGACCAGTACCTTGCCGTCAGTCGCGCTCATGACGACGGCCTCCGGGCATCGTGATCTCGTGTTCGCTGAAGCTGCCTGCTTCCGCGCGCGGATGACAGGCGACGCAGTTGGCGGCGCTGCCGACGCGCTTATCCTTCCATGTTGCCGGAGTTATCTCCCGGTGCTTGCGCTGGAAGCGGCTGGTCAAAGTCAGCCGTGGTGGATCGCCGCCCCCTGAGCCGAGCTTCCAGGAGGAACCGGCGTTGTGCATCAGGAAATCCTCGAGCTGCCGGCGGGTCTTGTCGTCGAGGCTGGCGTTGTCGCCGTAGTGCTTGTCCAGACCAGCCATGACGCGGCGCCAGTCGTCGGCGGACAGCAGCGCGGGCGGGAAGGCAAGATGGCAACTGCCGCATTCGGCCTTGAATGCGGGCGGTGCGCCGGCCGGGATCGGCAGGCGATCGGCGAGGGCGGGCGAGGCGAGCAGCGTCGCCGCGAAGAGGGAAACGTAGCGCTTCATGTCAGCGCGCCTCGCTCAGGAAGGCGATGAAGTCGGCCTTCTCGCCCGCGCTGCACTCGCGGCCCGCAACTTCCTTGCAGTTGCGCTTGAACCACTTCTCGACCTTGGCCGGATCGGTCAGGCGCTCGGCATTCGCCACAGGCGCCAGCGGCTTGATGTCCTTGCCGGTGATCGCATGGCGTCCAGGCTGCGCGGGGTTGTCGGTGTGGCAGGTAACGCAGGCCGGGAACTTTTCCGATACGTTGAACTTGCGGGCGAAAAAATCCGCGCCGCGCGAGGCGGTGGCGCGAAAGCCGCCGCCTTGTGCCGCGGCGTAGTTGTCGCCGACCTGGCGCGGCGTTTCAGCCTGGGCTGCGCCGCAGGCCGCGATCAGCAGCATGGGGAAGAGGTGTTTCATGGTCCGGCTCCTTGTCGAGTAAAACATGGAGCCGGAGTATGGAAGGCCCGACTTAAGCCACTCTTAGAGGAGGCTTAATCCGGGCTTAAACGATCGCGACGGGAATCAACGACCGCGCCCGCCGCCCATGCCGGGCCCCATGCCGCCGCCCATGCCGCCACCCATGCCGGGGCCCATGCCGCCGCCCATCCCAGGCCCCATGCCGCCACCGGCGGCCGGCGGATTGTCGGGCAAGGTCATGCCCTTCTCCTTCGCCCGCTCCTGCATCTTCTTGTGGTGTTCGAGGCGGAAGGCGTTGCGTTCTTCCTGCGTCTTCATCGTGCGCATCTGGTTGCGGTACTCGATCCGCTCCTGTCGGGTCATCAACTGGCTACCGTAGATCTGGGGCGAATCCTGGGCGATCGCACTGCCGATCGACAGCACGGCGAGCGCGGCGGCCGTCATCAAGGTTCTTCCGGACATGTCGTTCTCCTTTTCGGGGGGGGTTGGAAAAAGCGGAGATGAAACCGGGTCGCGAAGAAGGAATCCCCCGCGACCGTCTCGATCCCCTATTTCGTTGTAGACCTGATTTGGTCCTTCGTCTGGTCGCGAGTTCGCAACTGATCCTTCGTCTGCAACTGGTCTTTCGTTTGCAGCTGATCCTGCTCGCGCGCCTGGGTGCGAGTTTGCGTTTGCACTTGTTGCTGAGCCTGGTTTTGCGACTGCGTGCCTTGCGCACTGCCGTAGCCTGCACCCGGGCCGTTGCCGAAGCCGCCGCCCATGCCGCCTGCACCGCCGCCTGCACCGCCGCCTCCACCGCCACCGCCACCGCCGCCCCCACCGCCACCACCGGCCCGCGCGCCGCCAGAAGCAATCATTGCGGCGACCATCATCAGGGTGAGAATCTTCGAGGATTTCATGCTGTACTCCTTTTCAATGCAAGGGTTGTCGGACCATCACCGTCCCCGCCCCATGCCGCGTCCGCCGCCGCCGAAGCCGCCGCCGGCGCCACCACCCGAACCGCCGCCGAGGCCGCCGCCAAAGCCGCGCTGGCGGGCTTCGAACCCGGTGCCATACGGGGCGTTGGTTTGGCCGTCCTGCGCCTCGTTCCGTGTCCTGCCGACCATCGCGTTGTCGCTCGGGTCGGCCGGTCGGGACGGAGCGCGCAGGTTGTTGCGCAGCGTCGGGTCCTGTTGAGTCATGGCGCCAGGTGGAAATGCAGCCTCGCGCGGCAGCGAGAGATTCAGCGACTTCCGGACCGCTTCGCCGTCCGCCTTCGTCCCGGCCTGCTGCGCCGCAAGCGGCGCAGACATGGCGAGCACGATGGCGAGGAAAACTGAGTGGCGAACCGGGAGGGGCATGATCAAGTCGTTGTCGAGGTCGGTAGCGCCATGTTCGGTGCTTGTCGTAACCATGACATGTCCGGGCGGGTACTGTCCGTTTCAGTTTGTTTCCACGCGTTTGCGGGCTGTCGGTCATGCCCCTTGGGCGCTAGACTTGCCACATGACGTCCACGAACTCCGCGCAGATTCTCGTTGTTGACGACGACCCCGCCCTTTGCGAGCTGCTGTCGGAATATCTGGGCGATAGCGGCTTTACGGTGGCGACGGCGGGCGACGGCGTTGCGATGCGTCGCGCCCTGGCGCGTGGCCTGCCCGACGCGGTGGTACTCGACCTGATGCTGCCAGGCGATGATGGCCTGACGCTGGCGCGCGAGTTGCGCGCCCGATCCGAGGTGCCGATCCTCATGCTGTCGGCACGCGGCGAGGAGATCGATCGCGTGGTCGGACTCGAAGTCGGCGCCGACGATTACCTGGCCAAGCCATTCAGCCCGCGCGAGTTGCTGGCGCGGTTGCGGGCCTTGCTGCGTCGCTCGCGGGCCGGCGGGTCGACTCCGCCGGCCGGCGCGGGCCATGGCTTCGGTCCCTTCGTGCTCGATCCGTCGGCGCGGCGCTTGTTGCGCGATGGTGCCGAGGTTCGCCTTACCGGCGCCGAGTTCGACCTGCTGCGCGTGCTGGTCGAACGGCCGAACCGGGTGCTTTCCCGCGATACGCTGGTCGACTTGCTGAAAGGCTACGACCGCGACCCGTTCGATCGCAGCATCGACATCCGCGTTACCCGCTTGCGGCGCAAGATCGAGGCCGACCCTGCGGCGCCGGCCTACATTCGTACCGTGCGTGGCGAGGGCTATCTCTTCAATCCGCTCGGTTTGCAGTCATGAGATTGCGCACCCCCGGCGGCATGAGCCTGGCGCGGCAGTACGCGCTGATGCTGGCGGTGTTTTTCATCGCATTCGAACTGCTGATGGCCGCCGCCGTCGTCGGCCTGTTGATGGTGCCGATGGCGCGTCGCGCCGCGGCCGACCTGGCAGGATTGATGGTGCTCTCCGCCCAGACCTGGAGCGAACTGCCGCCCGAGACGCGTCCGGCGTTCGAGATCGAACTGGCCAGCAACCATCTGCTCGCGCTGCGCGCGG
>JAEHDA010000063.1 GCA_016880655.1 Rhodocyclaceae bacterium | reverse complement strand
GTCTGGGCGCCCCACAGCACATCGGCGGCGACTTCGACCTCGCCCAGCGAGTCATGTTCCAGCCTGACGGTCTTGTCCATGGCGCCTCCGTTGCCCGAATCCGGAACTTTGCTTCCGTTGCCGAGTCATGATCCAGTGTAGACCGTCCCGGCGCGAGCGGATTCAGACTATGCTGGACGCTGCGCCGCCACCCAAAGGAGACCGTCCATGACCAACCGATCCGCCAGACCCGCCCGGCAGGCGCTGGCCGTTCTTGCGGCCACGCTGTCCGCAGCGGTATCCCTACCCGCGCAAGGGGCTGTCGACCCGACCACGGGACGGCAACTCCACGACAAGACCTGCGTGGCCTGCCATGTCCAGCGCTACGGCGGTGACGGCTCGAAGATCTACCTGCGCGCCGACCGCATGATCCACAGTCGCGCCGCGCTCGATCGCCGCGTCGCCACCTGTAGCGCCATGACCAACGCGGGCTGGTTGCCCGACGACGAGGCGAACGTGGCCGAATACCTGGCCACGCGCTACTACAAGGTCGGCGCGCCGGCCGGGAAGAAGTAGCCGGGCCGCCGCCGCCCCGCCGTCACTGCTGCGTCGGCAGGACCAGGCAGAGGCTGGCGATCACCTCGTCGCCCCGCTGCCGGAACGTCAGTCGCGCGGTCTTGCGGGGCAGCAGCGTGCCGACGAGTTCCAGACCGCCGCCCAAACCGCGGCCGCCGTCGAAGTCGAAGTCCTGCGGTAGATGGGCGGGGCCGCCCGAAATCTCGATGCAGACCCCGCCGGGCCGGTCGTCGATCGATACGCGCACCGGCCGGCGCGGGTCCGGCGCTTCCAGGTGCTTGAGCGCGTTGGCGATCAATTCGTTCGCCACCAGCGACACCGGTACGGCGTCTTCCTGGGCCAGCAGCGGATTCTGCGACGACGGCGCGGCTTCATACGTAACGCCCACCGGGCCGGCCGCACTTGCCACCAGCATCTGGAGCAGGTCCCGCAGCGGCACCTGCCCTTCGGCGACCCGGCCGGAGATGCCGTACACGACGGCGACCGCGCGGATCCGGTCGATCGACATCCCGATCGGCGCCGAGATTTCCGGGTTCTCCGTCATGGCGTTGCGCAGCAGTCCGATGACCCCTTGCAAGTGGTTCTTGATGCGATGATGTACTTCGCGCACCAGAGTGTCGCGCTGGCGTTCGAGCGCCGCCACCCGCTGCTCCTCGGCCCGCTTGTGTTCGGTGATGTCGCGCACGATGCCCTGAATGCGCCCGTCCGGCAATTGCCGCCCGACGACCTCGGCGGAAAACGTGGAGCCGTCCTTTCGCCGGACCAGCCATTCGCACGAGCTGGTCTGTCCTGCGCGGACGCGCGCCATCTCGACGGCGAAGCGCGGCGCGTCGTCGGGGAGGACGAAATCTGCCAGATTCATCGCCCGGACTTCGCCGCGGCTATAGCCGACCATTGCCGCGCCCGCCGGGTTGACGTCGATGCGGCCCCCGTGGGCGTCTGTCACGTAGATGCCGTCGGGCGCATGATCCACGAGCAGCCGCAGGCTGGTCTCGCTCTTGCGCAGCGCGGCCTCGACCCGCTTCAGGTGGTCGATGTCGCTCCAGACCGCAATCCAGACCCGGCCCCAGCGCGGCACGTCCCGCGCCACCACGCTGGCCCGGCTCCAGAAGGTGGAGCCGTCCTTGTGGCGGCCCAGCACTTCCCCGCACCAGCTTTCCGCGGCCAGCAGGTTCGCGGCGATGGTCAGCGCGGTGTCGGCCTGGTCCTGCTCGGTTCCGGCATTGAGGACCGACACTTCCTTGCCCATCAGTTCGCCGGGCTCGTAGCCGAACATCGCGTCGAAGCCGGGGTTGGTGTAGCGGATGAGCAGGTCGGTGGCCGAGACGACACTGACTCCCTCGCCAATGCTGGCGAGAATCTCCCGGTGCAGGTCTGCGAGGAACGGGTCGCCGCCACCATCGGGCGGATCGCGGTCCGGGTTGTCCACGTTCAGAGCCGGTTCAGGCGATCGAGCAGATCGACCATGTCGCTGCACTGTTCCTCGAGCTTGCGCTGGTTCTTGCGGGCGCTGTCGCGCAGGGACTCGAACGCGGCCTGCTCGCCCAGCTTGCGCCGCTCCATCAGGATGCCGATCGCGACGCTGGTGGCGCGCCCGCCGGCCAGCGCCTTTTCCAGCTGCAATCGGGCTTCGCTCAGGGCGGCGAGATCGCGGGCGCGGGCCGCGGCGGCCTCGATGGCCGGCATCAACTGGGCGGCGTCCACCGGCTTGACCATGTAGCCGAGCCCGCCTTCCGCCACCGCCTGCTGCACCAGTTCCTGCTCGCTGTAGGCCGACAGGAACAGCGTAGGAATGCCGTACGCTTCGCGCAGGCGCCGCGCCGTTTCGCAGCCCGAAATCCCCGGCATTCTCATGTCCACGATGGCCAGGTCGAAGCGTTCTGTCGCGGCACTTTCCAGCGCCGCTTCGCCGGAATCGGCAGTGCTCACCCGGTAGCCGGCGTTGCTCAGCGCACTTGCCAGAGTGGCCAGGATCAGGCGGTCGTCGTCGACAAGAAGAATACGGATGCCAGTCATCGCGGACACCAAAAACCCATCTCGGGAACTATGGATTTATGTTAACCTAAAACCGTTGATTCAAATGACCGAATCGATCGACCGCGGGAATGCCGGGAAGCCATTGCGAGCCCCGGCGTTCGTTCCGACCCCGCCCCCGTCGGAGTGCGTTCGTCCAAGGCCGAGCCCTCGCTGCTGCCCGTTGCGTTCCGGAGCCTAATTCATGCTCGCACAGCGCGAATTTTCACTGGTCGGTCTGTGGCGCTGCCTTCGCGGGCGGAGCAGCCAGCCGAATGCGGACGGTTCGGCGATGGCAAGCGAACATTGCTGGATCGTCGCGCTGGCGGTCATTGCCATCGCTTGCATGCCGTTCGTCTTGCTGTTGCCGATCTTCTCGGCGCCCGGATTCCGCGATTCGTACCTGGCATTCCACGTCGCGGCCGAACTCGCGACCGTCATCACCGCGGTGCTGATCTTCAACGTCGGGCACTACGGCATGGCCGAACAACGTCGTGCGGCTAGTTACATTCTGGCCAGCGCCTTCCTGGCGGTGGCGATGCTCGATTTTCTGCACACGTTGTCCTATCCGGGCATGCCCCTGTTCGTCACCCCCAATACGCCGCAGAAGGCCATCGTGTTCTGGCTCGGCGCGCGCTACATCGAAGCAGCCGGCCTGCTGGCGTGGCTGCTCTGGCCGGATCGCCTGACCAACCGGCCCGCGCGCCCCGTGCTGCTGGCCGCCGCACTTGCCTGGGTGACGATGGTAACGCTCGCGGCGATGGTTTTTCCCGATGCGCTGCCCGCTGCCTACGTCGCGGGATCGGGCGTTACCGCGGTCAAGGTCGCGCTGGAGTGGGGCGTGATCGCGATGTTCGTCGCGGCCGCCATCGTCGTGGTCTGGCTCAGTCGCCACATTTCCTACTGGCGCGCCCTGCTCGCCATGCTTGTATTCATGGTGGGCAGCGAACTGTGCTTCATGTCCGACGTGAGACCCGACGACGTCACCGATGTCCTGGGCCATATCGGAAAGCTCGCCGCCTTCTTCCTGCTCTACCGGATTGTCTTTGTCCAGACCATGCGCCGCCCCATCGAGGCCCTGGCCGTCGCCCGGGCCGGCCTGGCCGAACGCGAGGCGCGCCTGCGCCAGATCCTGGACGGCGCACCCGAGGGCGTGGTCGGCGTCGATGCCGGCGGCATCATCCGGTTCGTCAACCCGATGATGACGGCCCTGTTCGGCTACGAACCGGACGAAATCATCGGCAAGCCGGTGGAAGTGCTGGTTCCGGAGCGATTGAGGACGATTCACGACGCGAACCGCGACCGTCATCACCATTATCCGTGGCCGAATCCCATGGGGCTGCTCAACGAGAAGGTCGGCTGTCGCTCGGACGGCAGCGAGTTTCCCGCAGAGGTGAGCCTGCAACTCGCGCACGACCCGGGCGGGCTCGACGTCGCCTTCGTCCGCGATGTCACGGACAAGCGTCGCCAGGAAGAGGAATTGCGGTGGCGCGCCAACTACGACGAGCTGACCGGCCTGCCCAATCGTCGGCTGCTGAACGACCGGCTCGGCCATGCCCTTGCCGGCAGCCGCCGCAGCCGCAACTACGGCGCGCTGCTGTTCCTCGACCTGGACAACTTCAAGTACCTCAACGACACGCGCGGCCATTACGTGGGCGACCGCCTGCTGATCGAGACCTCGCACCGGATCCAGGCCAACGTGCGTGGCGGCGATACCGTGGCCCGCCTGGGCGGCGACGAGTTCGTCGTGATCCTCGAGGATCTGAGCGCCGACTTGCAGGAGGCCGCCATCCAGGCCAGGCTGGTGGGCGAGAAGATCCGGGAGTCGCTCG
>JAEHDA010000358.1 GCA_016880655.1 Rhodocyclaceae bacterium | reverse complement strand
AGGCCGAAATTCGCGGACCGGTACCGATGCGCGATTCGGTCGCCGCGGACGGCACGCGCAAGTGGCTACTCGATGTAGGCGCCAGCAACGCCGTCGAGACCGTGTTCATTCCCGAGGCCAATCGCGGCACGTTGTGCGTGTCGACGCAGGTCGGTTGCGCCCTTGAGTGCGCATTTTGTTCGACGGGAAAGCAGGGCTTCAACCGCAACCTGGCGACCGCCGAGATCATCGGTCAGCTCTGGCACGCCAATCGCGTGCTCGGCGCCATCAAGCAGCCGGGCGAGGGCGATTCTGGCGAGCGGGTGATCAGCAACGTAGTGTTGATGGGCATGGGCGAACCGCTGGCCAACTTCGACAACACCGTTGCGGCACTCAACCTGATGCTCGACGACAATGCCTACGGACTATCGCGTCGCCGGGTCACCGTATCCACCTCGGGCATCGTTCCGGCCATGGACCGTTTGCGCGAGGTCGCGCCGGTCGCGCTGGCGGTCTCGTTGCATGCGCCCGACGACAAGTTGCGCGATCGGTTGGTGCCGATCAACAAGAAGTATCCGCTCAAGGAGCTGATGGCTGCGTGCCGACGCTATCTGGAAAAGGCACCGCGCGACTTCATCACCTTCGAGTATGTCCTGCTCGAAGGCGTCAACGACAGCGACGCTCACGCCAAGGCCTTGCTGGCCCTGGTCAAGGATGTGCCGAGCAAGTTCAACCTGATCCCGTTCAATCCCTTCCCCAATTCCGGCTTCCATCGGTCGTCGCCCGAACGCGTGCGCCGCTTCCAGGAAGTCCTCGTGGCGGCAGGCGTGGTGGCAACCGTGCGCAAGACCCGCGGCGACGATATCGATGCCGCTTGCGGTCAACTCGCCGGGCAGGTGAAGGACAAGTCCGGACGCGGCGTGTCGCCACGGCTGACTTTTTCACCCAGGCGTTCATTGGAGGTTTCATGGTGAAGAGCTGGTGGTCCGTGGCCCTCGTGCCCGCCGTATTGCTTGGCTGTGCCGGTGCCGGCACACGGCCTGGCAGCGCCGACGACGACATCAATACGCCCGTATCGCAGCAGGCGGTAGTCGGTGATGCACGCAAGGCCGCCAAGGCGCATACCGATCTCGGCATGCTCTATCTGCGCGAAGGGCAGCTCAACGTTGCGCGCGACGAGGCGCGAGCCGCAATTGGCGCCGACGCCTCGTTCCCGCTCGCCTACAACCTGCTCGGGCTGGTCCAGATGTATCTGAAGGAAGACCGTGCGGCAGAGGAAAGCTTCGCGCGGGCACTGGAGTTGGCGCCGGGCGATCCGGAGATCAACAACAACTACGGCTGGTTCCTGTGCCAGTCCGGCCGCGAGCGCAAGTCCATCGCCTATTTCGTCACGGCGAGCAAGAGTTCCCTCTACACCTCGCCGACCAAGCCGCTGACCAACGCCGCCATGTGTTCGATCATGATGGGTGACGACAGGGGCGGGGAAGACTTCCTGATGCGGGCGCTGCGGGTCGACCAGCAGAACGGCGACGCGTATTTCCTGCTGGCTGAACTCTACTATCGCACCGGTCGTCTGGTCGATGCCCGCTTGCGTCTTGCGGATGTGCACCGGCTGGCTGCACCGACCGCCCAGTCGGTCTGGCTCGGCCTGCGCATCGAGCGCAAGCTGGGCGATCGCGAAGCCGAAGCGCGCTACGGTTCGCAACTGCGGCGCGATTTCCCCGGCAGTCGTGAGTATCAACTCCTGAAACAAGGTCTATATCAGTGAGCGAGATCGACAATTTCGAATCGGTGCCGACGCCGGAATTCGAACCATCCTCGGGTGCCGTCAGCTTGGGCTTGCTGCTGCGCAAGGCGCGCGAGGCCCGCAGCCTGGGTATCGACGATGTCGTTCATGCCCTGAAGTTCAGCGCCCGGCAGATCGAAGCGGTCGAGGCCGACCGCATGGATTCCTTGCCCGGCAGCGTGTTCCAGCGCGGGCTGGTACGCAGCTATGCCCGCTTCCTGAAACTCGACCCCGAGCCGCTGCTTGGCCTGGTCGAGTCGAGCACGCCGGTTCAGGAGCCGGACATCCGCGCGCCCGAGAACATGGGCAATGCGTCGCCCAAGGGCGGCATCTTGCAGATCCCGCCCCTGGTGGCCGTTTCGGTTTTGTTGCTCATTGCGGCCGCCGTCATGATCGGTTGGCATTATCTGGGCGGCGGTGTGCCCAGAATGCAGACGGCGATGGACAACGCCAAGACCGCCCTGGAAGACCTGAAGCCGGTCGAGTCCGCCAGGCCCGAGGCGCCTCCGGTCCCGATGCCCGCCAAGGTCGAAGCGCCGGCCGCCGTTTCGCAACCTGAGGCAACGACAACCCCGGCGGCGCAGCCTGCTCAGGTGACCCCGATCGTACCAACGGCTCCGGTTACGCCGGTATTGCCGTCCGACGCCAGGCGGCTTTCCTTCCGCTTCAGCGGCGAGTCGTGGATCGAAGTCAAGGATGCCAGCGGCTTGGTCATTCTGACGGGTATCTACACCTCCGGCACCCAATCGGTCGCGGGTCGCGCTCCCTTCGAGGTGGTCATTGGCAATGCGGCTGCCGTGACGATGCGCGATGACGGTCGCCCGGTCGACCTGAAGCCGTACACCAGAGCGGAAGTCTCGCGCCTCACGCTCGAGTGATGTCATCCGTGTCTGCCGCATCCGCTGGCCACTTGCCGCGGCGAAACACCCGTCGCGTCATGATCGGCGGCGTGCCGCTGGGCGCGGGCGCTCCGGTCGTGGTGCAGTCGATGACCAATACCGATACCGTCGATGCCTTCGCCACGGCCATGCAGGTGGCCGAACTGGCCCGCGCCGGATCCGAACTCGTCCGCATCACCGTCAATACCCGTGAGGCTGCCGCGGCAGTGCCGGAAATCCGCGAGCGCCTGTTGGCCATGGGACTCGACGTGCCGCTGATCGGCGATTTCCATTTCAACGGCCACAAGCTGCTCACCGAAGTGCCGGCCTGCGCCGAGGCGCTGGCCAAGCTGCGCATCAATCCGGGCAACGTCGGCAAGGGTGCGAAACGCGATGAGCAGTTCGCGCAGCTGATCGAAATCGCCGCGCGCTACCGCAAGCCGGTGCGCATCGGCGTCAACTGGGGCAGCCTGGACCAGCAACTGCTGGCGCGCGTCATGGACGAGAACGCCAGGCGCGCCGAGCCGCTGGACGCCATTGGCATCATGCGCGAGGCAATGGTCGCCTCGGCGCTGGAATCGGCCGCGAAGGCCGAGGAACTCGGCCTGCCCGGCGACATGATCGTCCTCTCCTGCAAGGTCTCGGGTGTGCAGGATCTGATCGCCATCTACCGGGAACTGGCCACACGCAGCGACTATCCGCTGCATCTCGGTTTGACCGAGGCCGGCATGGGCAGCAAGGGCATCGTCGCCTCGACGGCCGCGCTGGCGGTGCTGTTGCAGGAGGGCATCGGCGATACGATCCGCATTTCGCTGACACCGGAGCCGGGCGGCGAACGGACCAGGGAAATCGTGGTCGCGCAGGAAATCCTCCAGACCATGGGCTTGCGTGCCTTCGTGCCGATGGTCGCCGCCTGCCCCGGCTGCGGCCGAACCAGCAGTACCGTATTCCAGGAGCTTGCGCAGGACGTGCAGGCCTATGTTCGCCAGCGCATGCCGGAATGGCAGCTGGCGCGCGCCGGTGTCGAAGGGATGACGCTCGCCGTGATGGGCTGCGTGGTCAATGGCCCCGGTGAGAGCAAGCACGCCAGCATCGGCATTTCGCTTCCCGGTACGGGCGAGGAACCGGTGGCGCCGGTCTATGTCGACGGTGAGCGCGTGACAACGCTGCGCGGCGAAGCCATTACCGCCGAGTTCAAGCAGATCATCGAGGATTACGTGGCACGCAAGT
>JAEHDA010000357.1 GCA_016880655.1 Rhodocyclaceae bacterium | reverse complement strand
GCAGTAGATCTGCCCCCGGTCGCAGCAGCTACAGATGACAACCTGGACGCGGCAGCGAGCGCACAGGAAAAAACGGGCAGGCGTTACCGCGTGTCAGCAGCAGCTTGAACTTCGTTTAAAGCCAACGGTTTGAATTTGTAATTGCAGGCCCAGCCGCCGCGCTTGTGCTTGGCGCCATCGTTTCACCGCCGAACCCGGCGGCTCATTCGGACATGGAGGCCGGTCAGCGTATTGCGTTGATCGATGATGCGTCCTCGCAGGAGGGGACGCGATGGGCCGTGGTGACCGCCGGAAGTGCACGTACTGCCGTAAATTATTCCGCCCCGATCCGCGCAATCGCCGTCACCAGCGTTACTGCTCGGCCCCGGTCTGCCGAGCGGCCAGCAAAGCCGCCAGCCAGGCACGCTGGCTCGCCAAGCCCGAGAACCAAGGCTACTTCCGCGGTCCGGAGAACGTCGCTCGGGTCCAGCTCTGGCGATCGCGCCATCCAGGCTATTGGCGCGCAGGGCGTCCCAGCGGCACTGCGTTACAAGAGGTCTCAATAGCGCAACCGCTTGTTTCCAAGGACAAAACGGCCGACATGGTGCGCTCACCGTTACAAGAAGTCTTAACGGCGCAACCTGCTGTTCTGATTGGCTTAATCGCCCATATTGTCGGCACGCCGTTGCAAGATGACATCGTCCGCGCCACCGGCCGTTTGCTACGACTGGGCCAGGACATTCTCAGCCTATCCGCGGCGGGGGCGGCAATGCCCACGCCCGACGACGGAGCCGGCCGTGATCGATTACGAGACGTTCGCCAAGATCCATGACTGCCGCAATCGCCAGGGCCTGACCATCACGCAGACCGCCCGGGTGCTGGGCCTCCACCCGCAGACGGTCTCGGCATGGTCGAGGCGTTCGCGCTTCGAGCCGCGGCGCAGCCCGCCGCGCGGCAGTGCCCTTGATCCCTTCAAGCCGCGCATCACGCGGCTGCTGGATACCCATCCTTATAGCGCTCAGCAGATTTTCCAGCGTCTGCGCGAGGAGGGTTACCGCGGCGGCGTGACGATCCTGCGGGATTACATCCGCCGCATCCGGCCGCCCAAGCGGCCGGTCTATTTGAAGCTCCACTTCGCTCCCGGCGAGTGCGCGCAAGTCGACTGGGGCACCTACGGGACGGTCACGGTGGGCAATACAAGCCGCCGGCTGTCGTTCTTCGTCATGGTGCTGGCCTTCAGCCGCCAAATGTTCGTCGAGTTCACCGTCTCGCAGACCATGGAGCATTTCCTCGCCTGCCACGAGCACGCCTTCGCTGCCTTAAGCGGCGTGCCGTCCAAAATCATGGTCGACAATCTCAAATCGGCGGTGCTGCAGCGCCTGGCCGGCGCCGCGCCGGTGTTCAATCCGCGCTATCTGGACTTTGCCCGCCACCACGGCTTTGCCATCGTAGCCTGCAATGTCGCCCGCGCTAACGAGAAGGGGCGCGTCGAGTCAGGGGTGGGTTACGTCAAAAAGAATTTCCTGCATGGGCTCGAGCTGACCGACTTCAGCGCCGTCCAGGCGGCGGCACAGCTCTGGCTCGACAGCATCGCCAATGTGCGCATCCACGGCGAGACGCAAAAACGACCCGTCGATTTGCTGGTGCAAGAGCGAGCCGCTCTGCGGCCGCTTAATCCGCACCCCTACGATGTCGCGCACACCTCGACCAGTGTCGCCTCCAGCCAGTTCCGCATCACCCTGGATACCAATCACTATTCCGTACCTGCTGCATACGCTCACCGCCGCGTGACGGTCAAAGCCTATCCGGACCGGGTCTGCATCTATTTCGACAACCAGCTCATTGCACGGCATTCGCGCCGCTATGGCCGCCACCAGGACATCGAGGATCCCGACCACGCCAAGGGGCTGGTGGCCCAGCGCAGCCACGCCAGGGAACAACGTCTGATGCTGCACTTCCTGTCGCTGTCGCCGGACGCCCAAGCCTATTATGACGGCCTCGAGCAGCGTCGGCTGAATGCCCGCAATCACCTGCGCAAGATCCTGGCGCTGGCCGAGATCTATCCAACCGACGCGGTGGCGCGCGCCATCTCCGATGGGCTCGCCTTCCAGGCATTCAGCGCCGAATACATCACCAACATCCTGGAGACCCGCGCCAGGGCGCTGCCGGAGGCCGGACCATTGCAGCTGACCCGCCGCCACGATCTGCTCGACATCGATATCGCTCCTCCAGACCTCAATGCCTACGAGGTAGATGATCATGACCCCGAGTGACCAGGCACGATTGGAGGCGCAGTTGCAACGTTTGCACCTGCGCTACATTCAAGGCCACTGCCAGGATCTGGCCAGCAAAGCCGCCGAGCAGCAACGCTCGCATCTGGATTATCTGGCGTTGCTGATCGAGGGCGAAGCCGCCATGCGCGAGCAGCGCAGCATCGAGCGGCGGATCAGGAACGCGCGCTTTCCCGTGCTCAAAACCCTGGATGACTTCCAGTGGAGCTGGCCTAAAAAAATCAACCGGCCGCAAATCCAGAACCTGTTCCGGCTGGCCTTCATCGCCACCAAGACCAACGTCGTCCTGATCGGCAATGTCGGCCTCGGGAAAACGCATCTGGCGCTCGCGCTCGGCCATGCGGCCTGCTTGAACGGACACTCGGTCCTGTTCACCACCGCCGTCGATATCATCAACACCCTGGCGGCGGCCCAGTCCGCGGGCAGGCTCAAGCGCGAATTCAACCGCTACCTCAAGCCCGCCCTCTTGATCATCGATGAGCTCGGCTATCTTCCGATCGACAAGCACGGCGCCGACCTGCTGTTCCAGATCATCAGTCAGCGCTACGAGCGCGCGCCGATGGTGATCACCACCAACCGCGTCTACAAGCACTGGTCGCAGATCTTCAACAACGACAGCACCTTGACATCCGCCATCCTCGACCGCGTCCTGCACCACGCCGACACCGTCATCATCGAGGGCAAGAGTTTCCGCATGAAGGATGAGATCGACCCGTAAATCGCAAGGCGACCACGATGCCGACCAAGCGCCCTAAGCAATCGTCCGAACACGCTGCGTCCGATGAAGCCGCCGCCTATATTGCCCAGACGCTGATGGACCTCGCCCTGCAATTCGAGGCCACCCACTTCGCCCAAATACGCCGGCATTACCAATCCATCGCCCCCACGCCCGACGACGACCCGCGCCAGCTCGACCTGTTCGACGACCATCCCCGGTTCTGACGGTTGCGCGGAATGCCTGGCGCGCCTGCCTTCCCCTTCTCTTGTGAGCCGGTATTCTTCTGTTCGACCCGCGCCGCGAGCATTCTTCCATCCCGACCGCAATGCGCCAAGCCGTCGCGCGCAGGGCCTGTCAAGGCTGGCCGCGCTTTGCGCGGCAACCCGAAGGGCTCGGCCTTGATAGGACCGAGCACGTCGGCATCATCGATCGGATCGGGCATGGTGGCCGCCGGGATCTCCCGCAGAGCCCCCGCCTCACGCGCCAATAAATCTACGCAAACGCCCTGGCCCCCGCAGCGAACCCACGCAGGCGCCAAAGCGAAATTCAAACCGCTGGAATTCAATGAAATCCACGCCGCTGGTGACACCGCGATCCGCTCCGAGCCGTCGGAGGGATGTGGACGAACCCGGCGATGGCTGGAATACTGCCCCCGCATGCGTGCCCAGCACGGTGTGGGGCGTGGCGCCTAATCCGACTTGGCCG
>JAEHDA010000356.1 GCA_016880655.1 Rhodocyclaceae bacterium | reverse complement strand
GAGCTGCTTGCGTCACGGGATCGGTCGAGAGGGGCGCCGACGTTCGATGCCGCCGGGCTCTATTTCGTCGGCGTCGACTATGGATCCAGATGGTCGCTGCCTTCGTCAGGCCGTATGATGCCGCCTTCCGCCATCTTTCCCGTCTGATCGTGTCCAGGACCCGCGTCAAGATCTGTGGCATTACCCGCGAGCAAGACCTTGACGCAGCTGCGGCGGCGGGTGCCGACGCGCTCGGCTTCGTGTTTTATCCACCCAGTCCGCGTTTTCTGGCGACCCTGCGTGCCGCGGAGTTGGTGAGGCGCGTTCCGCCATTCGCCACCAGCGTCGGCCTGTTCGTCAATCCCGAACCGGGGTTCGTCAGGGAGGTGCTGGCCACGGTTCCGCTTGACCTGATCCAGTTCCAGGGCGATGAGCCCCCTGAATTCTGCGAGCAGTTCGGGCATCCGTACCTGAAGGTCGCCCGGATGAGGCCCGAGCTCGATCTGGTAGAATTCGCCCGCGCTTTCAAGTCTGCCCGGGGGCTGCTGCTTGATGCCTATGTCGAAGGCTATGGTGGCGCCGGGCAGTTGTTCGATTGGTCATTGGTGCCGAAAGAGTTGCCGCTGCCGGTAGTGCTTGCCGGCGGATTGACGGCGGAAAATGTCGGTAGCGCCATCCGTCAGTTGCGACCCTGGGCCGTCGATGTCAGCAGCGGGGTCGAGGTTGCCAAGGGCGTCAAGGATGCCGCCAAGATCGCCGCCTTCATTGCGGCAGTGAAGAATGCAGATGCCTGACAGTTCATATAAGTTGCCCGACGATAGAGGTCATTTCGGTAGGTATGGCGGCATTTTTGTCGCGGAGACGTTGATTCCCGCGCTGGACGAGTTGCGGCTGGCCTATGAAACCGCAAAGCGGGATCCCGCTTTCCGGGCTGAGTACGAGTACGAACTCAAACACTACGTCGGGCGCCCGAGTCCGATCTATTTCGCCAGACGCTGGTCGGAAGTGTTGGGTGGGGCTCAGGTCTTCTTGAAGCGGGAGGACCTCAACCATACTGGCGCGCACAAGGTGAATAACTGCATCGGCCAAGCCATGCTGGCGCGGCGGATGCGCAAGCCGCGGGTGATCGCCGAGACCGGCGCGGGCCAGCACGGGGTGGCGACGGCGACCGTCGCCGCGCGTTACGGCATGGAATGCGTGGTGTACATGGGCAGCGAGGACGTCAAGCGCCAGGCCGCCAACGTTTACCGCATGAAGCTGCTGGGTGCGAAGGTCGTTCCGGTCGAGTCGGGATCGAAGACCCTCAAGGATGCGCTCAATGAGGCGATGCGCGATTGGGTGACCAATGTCGGCAACACCTTCTACATCATCGGCACCGTCGCCGGCCCGCATCCATATCCGATGATGGTGCGCGACTTCCAGAAGATCATCGGCGAGGAATGCCTGACCCAGATGCCCGAACTGGCCGGGCGACAGCCGGATGCGGTCATCGCTTGCGTCGGCGGCGGTTCGAATGCGATGGGGATCTTCTATTCCTATATTCCCCATGCTGGCGTGAAGTTGATTGGTGTCGAGGCGGCCGGCCATGGAATGGAAACCGGCAAGCATGCAGCGTCGCTGACGGCCGGTCGCCCGGGGGTGCTGCACGGCAACCGGACTTACCTGTTGCAGGATGAAAATGGCCAGATCATCGAGACGCATTCGGTTTCGGCCGGCCTCGACTATCCGGGCGTCGGTCCCGAGCATGCATGGCTCAAGGATTCCGGCCGCGCCACGTATGTGACCATCACGGACGATGAAGCGCTTCAGGCCTTCCACGACCTGTGCAAGTACGAAGGGATCATCCCGGCGCTCGAATCGAGCCATGCGTTGGCGTATGCGGCGAAACTGGCTCCAACCCTGGCCAAGGACAAGGTGTTGCTGGTGAATCTTTCCGGTCGTGGCGACAAGGACATGCACACGGTCGCGGAAAGGTCGGGGATTCAGTTCTGATGTCGCGCATTCAAGCTGCCTTCGACAGGCTGAAGTCCCAACGGCGCAAGGCGCTGATCCCGTTCATTACTGCGGGAGACCCGGAACCCGGCGCTACGCTGCCGCTGATGCGCGCGCTGGTCGCGGGGGGCGCCGACATCATCGAACTCGGCGTCCCGTTCTCGGACCCCATGGCCGACGGCCCGACCATCCAGCGCGCTTCCGAACGCGCGCTGGCCTACGGCATGAGTTTGCGCACCGTGCTGGCGCTGGTCGGCGAATTCCGCAAGCAGGATGCGACGACGCCCGTGGTGCTGATGGGGTATGCCAACCCGATCGAGGCCTATGGGGAGGCCGGATTCGCAGCCGATGCGGCGGCGGTCGGCGTTGACGGGGTGCTGGTGGTCGATTACCCGCCGGAAGAATGCGCCGAGTTCGCGCGCGTTCTCAAGCAGCATGGCATTGATCCGATCTTCCTGCTGGCGCCGACGTCGACGGATAGTCGCTTCGCGGAGGTGGCGCAGGCAGGCAGCGGCTATATCTACTACGTGTCCCTGAAGGGCGTCACCGGGTCCGGGAATCTCGACCTCGACGAGGTGGCGCGCCGCATTCCGGCAATCCGCGACAAGGTCGGCATGCCGGTCGGTGTCGGCTTCGGCATCCGCGACGGCGCCAGCGCCGCGCGCATCGCCGCGGTGGCAGACGCGGTCGTGATCGGCAGCCGTATCATCGAGGAAATCGAACAGTCACCGCCGGGAGCGGCGCCGCAGCGGGTAACCGCGCTGCTCGGCGGCATCCGCAGGGCCATGGACGAAGGAGCCAAGTC
>JAEHDA010000355.1 GCA_016880655.1 Rhodocyclaceae bacterium | reverse complement strand
TCGAGTTCCTGGATCAGCGCGCGGCGATTGGCGAGGCAAATGTCGCGCCACATTTCCGGATGGCTGCTGGCGATGCGCGTGAAGTCGCGGAAGCCGCCGGCGGCGAACCCGAACAATTGGTCCGAGTTGCTTCGCGTCGCCAGATCGTGCACCAGCGCGAAGGCGAGCAGATGCGGCAAGTGGCTGACGGCGGCGAAGACGCGGTCGTGCTCGTCCGGCGCCAATTCCGAAACACGCGCGCCGCAGAGCTCCCAGACCTTGCGCACCGCCGCGACCGCTTCGGACTTGTTCTCGGGCAACGGCGTCAGCACCACACGCTTGTCGACGTAGAGATCGGCCTTCGCGGCCGACACGCCACTCTTCTCGGCGCCGGCGATCGGATGGCCCGGCACGAACTGACTGATCTTGTCACCGAATGCGGCGCGCGCAGCGGCGACCACGTCGGACTTGGTACTGCCGCCGTCGGTGACGACCGTTTGCGGCTCCAGATGCGGCGCAATCGCCCGCATCACCGGCGCCATCTGGCCGACCGGCATGCCGAGCAGCACCAAGTCCGCGCCTTTCAGCGCGCTCGCCCAGTCGGTGCCGATCTCGTCGATGACGCCGAGGCGCAAGGCGTCGTCCAGCGGCGCCCGGGTACGCCCCATGCCGACGATGCGCGGACAGTGGCGTATCGCCACGGCTGACTTTATGGCCAGTGCGAACGAGCCGCCGATCAGGCCGACGCCGCAAACGACAACTTTTCCGGCGACCTTGCCGCTCATCGCAGCGCGTGCTCCAGCGCTTCGAGGAAGCGGACGTTCTCGCGCTCCAGGCCGATGGTAACGCGCAGGTGGTTGGGCAAGCCATAGCCGCCGATCGGCCGCACGATCACGCCCTGCTGGAGCAGATTGCGATTGACCGAGGCGCCGTCCGGCACGGCAAAGGTGACGAAGTTGCCATGGGAGGGAATATGTTCGAGCCCAAGGCGCTTCAATCCCGCGACGATTTGCTCCATGCCGCGCCGGTTGAGGTCGTAGCTCTCGGCGAGGAAGGCGTGGTCGTCGAGCGCCGCCACGGCGGCGGCGATGGCCAGGTTGTTCACGTTGAACGGCTGGCGAACACGGTTCATCAGGTCGGCCACTTCCGGCGACGCGGCCGCGTAGCCGACACGCAGGCCGGCGAGCCCATAGACCTTCGAGAAGGTGCGCGTGACGATCAGGTTCGGGAAGTCCTTGATCCAGCCCAGCGTGTCGGCCCGGTCGGCCGGCGGCAGGTAGTCGTTGTAGGCCTCGTCGAGCACCACAGCGACGTCGGCGGGCACTGAGGCCAGGAAAGCCTTGACCTCGTCGCAGGGTGCGAAGTTGCCGGTCGGATTATTCGGGTTGGCGATCCAGACCACGCGGGTATCTGCCCGGATGGCGGCGCGCATGGCGGCGAGATCGTGCCCGTAGTGCTTCGCCGGCGCGACGATGCAGGCCGCCCCGGCGCTCATCGTCGCCAGCGGATAGACGGCGAAGGCGTGCTGCGAGAACACGGCCGAACGGCCGGGCGCGAGGAATACGCGCGCC
>JAEHDA010000354.1 GCA_016880655.1 Rhodocyclaceae bacterium | reverse complement strand
GCAATTGCAGATATTGTCGCTCCGTACAAGCCGCGCCAGATTCCCCAGATCGAAAAGCGCCTGCGACTGTCCGGGCTCGAAGCCGTCAACATCGGCGACGACTCGCTGTTCGTGAACGTCGGCGAGCGCACCAACGTGACCGGCTCGCGCGCCTTCGCCAGGATGATCATCGAGGGCCGCTACGACGATGCGCTGCGCGTCGCCCGCCAGCAGGTCGAGAACGGCGCCCAGGTGGTCGACGTGAACATGGATGAGGCGATGCTGGATTCGCAAGCGGCGATGGTGCGCTTCCTGAACCTGGTCGGCTCCGAGCCGGACATCTCCAAGGTGCCGCTGATGCTCGATTCCTCGAAGTGGGAGGTGATCGAGGCCGGCCTCAAGTGCATCCAGGGCAAGGGCATCGTCAATTCCATCTCGATGAAGGAAGGTGAGGCGAAGTTCCTCGCCCAGGCCCGCCTGGCGCGCCGCTACGGCGCGGCGGTAATTGTCATGGCCTTCGACGAACAGGGGCAGGCCGACACCTACCAGCGCAAGACGGAGATCTGCAAGCGTGCCTATGACTTGCTGGTCGCCGACGGCTTCCCGGCCGAGGACATCATCTTCGACCCGAACGTGTTCGCCATCGCCACGGGCATTCCCGAGCACGACAACTACGCGGTCGACTTCATCGAGGCGACGCGCTGGATCAAGCAGAACCTGCCGCACGCGGGCATTTCCGGCGGCATCTCCAACGTGAGCTTCAGCTTCCGCGGCAACGAACCGGTGCGCGAGGCGATCCACACCGTCTTCCTCTACCACGCCATCAAGGCCGGCCTGACCATGGGCATCGTCAATGCCGGCCAGCTGGGCGTGTACGACCAGCTCGAGCCGAAATTGCGTGAAATGGTCGAGGACGTGGTGCTGAATCGCAAATCCGGCGCGGGCGATGCGCTGGTCGAATTTGCGCAGAGCGTGAAGGGGCAGGCGAAGGAGCAGACCGTCGACCTGGCGTGGCGTGAGTGGCCGGTCGGCAAGCGCCTCGAACACGCCATGATCCGCGGCATCACCGACTACGTGGTGGCCGACACGGAGGAATGCCGCGCCGCACTGACGGCGGCGGGCAAGCCGCCGCTGGCCGTAATCGAGGGACCGCTGATGGCCGGCATGAACGCGGTCGGCGACCTGTTCGGCGCCGGCAAGATGTTCCTGCCGCAAGTGGTGAAGTCGGCGCGCGTCATGAAGCAGGCCGTCGCCCACCTCGTGCCGTTCATCGAGGAGGACAAGAAGCGCACCGGCGCGGCGGCGAAGGGCAGGATCGTCATCGCCACCGTCAAGGGCGATGTGCACGACATCGGCAAGAACATCGTCGGTGTGGTGCTCTCCTGCAACGGCTACGAAGTGGTCGACCTCGGCGTCATGGTGCCGGCCGACAAGATCCTGCACGCGGCGAAGGAGCACGGCGCGCAGGCGATCGGCCTCTCGGGCCTGATCACGCCCTCGCTGGAAGAGATGAGCCACATCGCCGCCGAGATGCAGCGGCAGGGCTTTGAGGTGCCACTCTTGATCGGCGGCGCGACCACCAGTCGCGCCCACACTGCGATCAAGATCGCGCCGCATTACCAAGGCACCGTCGTCTACGTGCCGGATGCCTCGCGCGCCGTCGGCGTGGTCACCAAGCTGTTGTCGAAGGACATGGCCGCCGACTATCGCACCGAGATCGCTGCCGCTCACGAAGAAGCGCGGCAGGCGCATGCCGGCAAGAAGGCAACGCCGCTGTTGTCGTTAGCCGACGCGCGCAAGAACGCGCCGAAGTTCGCCTATGCGCCGGTGGAGCCGATCAAGCTCGGCGTCACCGCGCTGGGCGACCTCGATCTGGCGACCATCGCCCGATACATCGACTGGAGCCCCTTCTTCCAGACCTGGGACCTCGCCGGCAAATACCCGCGCATCTTCGACGATGCCCGCATCGGCGAACAGGCGCGCAACGTCTATGCCGACGCGCAGGCGATGCTGGCGAGGATTGTTGCCGAGAAGTGGCTCACCGCGCGCGCAGTGTTCGGCCTGTTCGCTGCCAACGCGAACGGTGACGACATCGAGCTGCGCGACGGCGACAAGCTGCTGATGACCTGGCACGGCCTGCGCCAGCAGGTCACGCGCGCCGACGGCAAGCCCAACCAGTGCCTGGCCGACTTCGTAGCGCCCAGGGGCGATTACGCCGGTGCCTTCGCCGTCACCGCGGGCATCGGCATCGAGAAGAAGCTCGCAGAATTCGAGGCGCAGCACGACGACTACAGCGCCATCATGCTCAAGGCGCTGGCCGACCGCCTGGCCGAGGCCGCCACCGAGTGGCTGCACGAACGCGTGCGCAAGGAGTACTGGGGCTACGCCGCAAACGAGCAGTTGAGCAACGAAGACCTGATCGCGGAGAAATACCAGGGCATCCGCCCCGCGCCCGGCTATCCGGCCTGCCCGGACCACACAGCCAAGCGGGACTTGTTCCGCCTGCTCGACGCGACAACCCACTGTGGCATGGGCCTGACCGAGAGCATGGCCATGACGCCCGCCGCGTCGGTATCGGGCTTCTACCTCGCCCATCCAGAAGCGCGCTACTTCGCCATCAACAAAATCGGCCGCGACCAGCTTGAAGATTGGGCGACGCGCAGCAACATGAAACCATTCGAAGCCGAAAAATGGCTCGCCCCCCTGCTGTAACCCCGACAAGGAGACGGATATGACCGAAACAGAAAGCGATGGCCGCATGAGCTTCGACGAGGCCGTGCATTACGTTCAGCAGCAGCCCGGCCGGGCTGCCTTCGCCGCCTCGCCGGTATTCGGCGAGCGCACCGACGACGAGCAGCAGCGCGCCGAGGGCGCCCGCGTCTTCATTGTCGAAGCCGACGGCGCGGGCGCCTGGCGCGTGCGCTTCGTCGCCGGGCCGTTCTTCGCCACGGTCTTCGCGGCCAACGAGACCCTGAAGCCCGACGAAGTCCCCGCGAGCGTCAAGGAGCTGCGTTTCATGGCGACGAAGGTGGAAGAAGACTGGCTGGTCGGCCAAGTGCAGATCCTGATCCAGAAACTCATGCAAGCCAGCGGCAACCTGCCGCCCGAGATGCCTGATTACGCCAATGCCCCGATGTACGGCGCCGGCCCCGAGGCGGTGTTTCCGGTCGCATTCGTCGGCCGCAACCCGGAGCGCGAAAGCTGACGTGAAGATCTTTGCCGTCGGCGGGGCCGTGCGCGACGAGCTGCTCGGCCTGCCCGTGCAGGACCGCGACTGGGTCGTCGTCGGCGCGACGCCCGAGGAAATGGCAGCGCGCGGCTTCAAGCCGGTCGGCAAGGACTTCCCGGTCTTCCTGCATCCGCAGACGCGCGAGGAATACGCGCTGGCGCGCACAGAGCGCAAGACGGCGCCCGGCTACAAAGGCTTCGTCTTCCACGCCGACGCCGATGTCAGCATCGAAGACGACCT
>JAEHDA010000062.1 GCA_016880655.1 Rhodocyclaceae bacterium | reverse complement strand
GAGGTCGGGAAGGGGATGGATGCGGGACATCGGTCGATTATAGGGGGCGTCGGGTACACTACGCGGCCTATGGAACTCCTCCCCCAATTCATCGCGCAGTTTCTTGATATCGTCCTGCACCTGGACAAGCACCTGGCGGTGCTGGTCGCCGAGTACGGACCGTGGATCTACGCGATCCTGTTCGCCATCATCTTCTGCGAGACGGGCCTGGTGGTGACGCCCTTCCTGCCCGGCGATTCGCTGCTGTTCGTGGCCGGCGCGCTGGCCGCCGAGGGTGTCGGTGGGGGCGGCATCGACATCGGCATGCTGATCGCGGTGCTGCTCGCCGCGGCGGTGCTGGGCGACAACACCAACTACTGGATCGGCCGCTGGTTCGGCAAGAAGGTGTTGCACTGGGGCGAGGGCGCACCGCGCTTCTTCAACCGCGCTGCCTACGACAAGGCGCACGCCTTCTACGAGAAGTACGGGCCGATGACCATGACCATCGC
Organism: Rhodocyclaceae bacterium; assembly: GCA_016880655.1. Classification (GTDB taxonomy): domain Bacteria; phylum Pseudomonadota; class Gammaproteobacteria; order Burkholderiales; family Rhodocyclaceae; genus Fen-999. The sequence continues at coordinate 4,149 of JAEHDA010000062.1, read as the reverse complement.
CCGCTTCATCCCGCTGGTGCGCACCTTCGCGCCCTTCGTCGCGGGCGTCGCGCGCATGACCTACCCGCGCTACTTCGTCTTCGACCTGCTCGGCGGCGTGATCTGGGTGTTCTCGCTGACGCTGGCCGGCTACTGGTTCGGCAACCTGCCGGTGGTGAAGAGCAACCTGTCCGTCGTCATCCTCGGCATCATCGCCATCTCGGTCCTGCCGATCGCCATCGGCTGGCTGCGGGCGCGGCTGGCGCACTAGGCCGATGCGCGCGCCATTGCTGCTCGCCGTCCTGCTGTTGTCGGCGTGCGCCAGCAACGGCGATTTCGCGCCCGGCCAGCTGGCCAAGACCGACATCGACCGCATCTCCGAATCGCACCGCCGCGAAGCCTTCGCCAGTCTGAAGACGCTCGCCGAAAAGCTCTATCGGCGCAATCCGCGCGAGTGGCGCAGAGCCGGCCACGCCAGCATGGAGGCTGCGCTCAACCAGCTCTTCGATCCGCAACTCGCATGGCGGCTGCCGACGCTGGAGGGCAGGCGGGGCGTGGACGCCATCGCCGCGGGCTTCCGCGACGATTTCCAGGGCGACCGCGTCGCGGCGCTGGTCGGCGGCATGGGCGGCATGTTGAGCGCCGCCTTCAACGGCCAGGCCGAGTTCTACGTGCTCGACGACCTAGATCCGCAGAAGCTCTACAACAGCGCCCGCAACATCGAGATCGCGGCCTGGAAGCTGGCCAACGCGCGCGATGCGGCCGGCAACCTGCTGCTGCTTTCCAACGAGATGCAGGCGCCGCAGAACCTCAGCTTCGAGCGCGAGTTCGGCAAGATGATCGGCAACCTCGACCTGCTGTCGAAGATCATAGCCGACAAGACCAATCGCACCGTGGTCAAGGTCATCCAGAACATGGCCTCGGCCGTTTTCCTGCCAGTACCCTTCCTGAGATGAAACGCTACGTCATCCTGATTTCCGGTCGCGGCAGCAACATGGAGGCGATCCTGGCCGCCGACCTGCCCGGCCGCTGCGCTGCGGTCGTCAGCAACCGTCCCGGCGCGGCCGGGCTCGCCTACGCCGCCGCGCGCGGCGTGGCGACGGCCGTCGTCGACCACAAAGCGCACGCAGATCGCGCCGCCTTCGATGCCGCGCTGGCGGCGGAGATCGACCGCCACGCGCCGGACCTCGTCGTCCTGGCCGGCTTCATGCGCGTGCTGGGCGACGACTTCGTGCGCCGCTACGATGGGCGCCTGGTCAACATCCATCCGTCCCTGCTGCCGAGCTTCCCCGGCCTGCACACCCATGCCGCCGCGCTGGCCGCGGGCGTCAAGCTGCATGGCGCGACGGTGCATTTCGTCACGCCCTCGCTCGACTGCGGGCCGATCATCATCCAGGGGGCCGTGCCGGTGCTGGCGGGCGACACCGCCGACGTTCTCGCTGCGCGTGTGCTGGCGCAGGAACACGTCATCTATCCGCAGGCCGTGCGCTGGTTCCTCGAAGGCCGCCTGCGCCTGGCGAACGGTTGCGTCCGGCTCGACGGCGATGCGACGGCGCCCGGGGCGCTGGTCGCGCCGACCGGATGAGACTGAAGCAGCCCTTCCTGATCGCGCTGGCGATATCGTTCGCCCTGCATCTTGTCGTGATTTCGGGGCCGGGCTGGAACTTGCCGACGCTGGACGAACTGCTGGAACCGGACGAGGGGCCGCCGCTGGAGGCGCACCTGGTGGCGCATCCCGGGCCGGTGGCCTTGCAGGCGGCCCGCCCGAAGCCGAGGCAGCCAAGGCCGCCTGCGCCTGCCTTGCCGGCCGATGCCGCGAAAGTCAGCCATGGTGGTACGCCGGCTACAGCCGAGCCCGCGGCGCCCGAGCCGGTCGCGGACTCGCCCGAGCCGCCGATGCGGGAAGCCGAGGCGGCGTTGCCCGCGGCGCCGATGACGCTGCCGAACTTCGTGCGCATCGAGTATCAGGTGACGATGGGGGAGGGCGGCTTCGTCATCGGCAACGCAGTGCAGGAACTCCGCCATGACGGCGCGAACTATTCCATGCGCAACAGGGCGGAAACGACCGGCATCGTCTGGCTGTTCCGGCCGGCGAAGATCGTCAATGTCTCGGCTGGCGACATTGTCGCCAGCGGCCTGCGGCCGCGGGAATTCTGGGCCAGGCGCGACAACGGCAAAGGCGAGGCGGCGCACCTGGACTGGGAGGCCGGAGAGGTACGACTGGGCAGCGCCCGACAGTTCGCGCTGGAGGCCGGCACGCAGGACATGCTGTCGATGTTCGGCCAGCTGTCGCTGCTGGCGATCGATGGCGGGATGGTGTCGCTGCCGGTCGTGACCGGCAAGAAGATCGAGCGCTACGAGTTTGCGGTGCTGGGCGAGGAGACGATCCCGACGCCGCGCGGCGAACGGGCGACCCTGCATCTGCGCAACCGCCAGGCGGACGGCAAGGAAGCGACCGAAGTCTGGTTGGGGCTGGCCGATGCCCGGCTGCCGATAAAGATTCGTCACGTGGATCGCCGGGGCGATATATTCGACCAGATCGCCGTGCGAATCGAATATGAAGAAACAAGGGAAGGAACGCGCTGATGCGCATCACGGAACAACTGCTGGACGCCGCGGTCGTTGCCACGACCGACATGCTGAAGTTCAACCAGCCCGCCGATGGCGTGCTGTCGACACACTTCAAGGTCGATCGGACGGGCGTGCGCGACCGCGCCTTCATCGCCGAGACCGCTTACGCCGTGCTGCGCAGGAAGCGCCTGATCGAACGCCTGGTCGGCGTCGATGCGTCGCCGCGGCAAAAGGTGCTGGCCGCGCTGGTGCGCCTGCAAGGCTGCAACCAGCGGCAGCTTGCCGAAGCGGTGAGTCCGCGCGAGCTCGAGTGGCTGGCGCAGTTCAAGGCGCAAGCGGAACCGGAGCTGACGCTGGCCGAACAGGCCGACCTGCCCGACTGGCTGACCGAACGCCTGCTGGCGCGGATGGGCGCCGACGAACTGCTTCAGCTTTCGCGCGGCCTCAACCAGCCGGCGCCGCTCGACCTGCGCGTCAATGCGATGAAGGCCAGCCGCGAAGAAGTGCTGGCGCGCTTCGCCGCCGATGGCATCGACGCGGAAGCCTGTCGCTACGCGCCGATGGGCATCCGCCTCAAGGGCCGGCCGGCGTTGTCCAAACATCCGCTCTTTCTGGAAGGCAAGATCGAAGTGCAGGACGAAGGCAGCCAGTTGCTCGCCCACCTGCTGGCGCCCAAGCGTGGCGAGATGGTGGTCGACTTCTGCGCCGGCGCCGGCGGCAAGACGCTGGCCCTGGGGGCGATGATGCGTTCGACCGGCCGGCTCTACGCGTTCGACGTCGCCGAGAAGCGGTTGGTGAAATTGAAGCCGCGCGTGGCGCGCTCAGGGCTCTCCAATGTGCATCCCGTGCTGATCGGCGGCGAGAACGACACCAAGGTCAAACGCCTGGCTGGCAAGATCGATCGCGTGCTGGTCGATGCGCCGTGTTCCGGGCTGGGTACGCTGCGCCGCAATCCCGATCTCAAGTGGCGGCAGACACCGGATTCGGTGGCCGAGCTCGCGCGCAAGCAGGCCGACATCCTGGCCGGCGCGGCGCGGCTGGTGAAGGCGGGCGGCCGCCTCGTCTATGCGACGTGCAGCATCCTGCCCGAGGAGAACGAGGCCGTCGTCGATGCGTTTCTCGCCAGCCATGCCGATTTCGAAAGGTTGTCCGCCGCCGAAGTGCTGGCGAAGCAGGGCATCGAGATGGATGTCGGCACCGAACTGCGCCTGCTGCCGCACACGCATGGCACCGACGGCTTCTTCGCCGCGGTGCTGGAACGAAAAAAGTGAGGCTGGCGCTTGCCTGCCTGCTGGCGGCGTTCTGCCTCGCGGGCCACGCGGCCGAACCGCTGCCGGCGCGCGGCACCGTGCAGGTGCTGTTCACGCCCTGGGATGACGCCGAGGGCGCGCTGCTGAAGGTGATCGGCGAGGCGCGACACAGCATCCACGTCCAGGCTTTCGTGTTCACCAGCCGCAACATCGGCTGGGCGCTCGGCGAAGCGCGGCGGCGCGGCGTGCGCATCGAGATGCTGGCCGACGCGGAGCAGGCGACGAAGAACGAGCGCAGCCTGATCCATACCTTGCATGATTCCGGCATCCCCATCTGGTTCGAGGTGCG
>JAEHDA010000061.1 GCA_016880655.1 Rhodocyclaceae bacterium | reverse complement strand
CATCCGCCGATGCCTGCGGCTTGCGGGCGGGCGGTGCGGACGCATCGGTAGCGCCGGCTCCGACCTTTTCACCGAGCGGTGTCAGGTCGCCCAGATGGTCGCCGGGCCGTCGCGGCGGCACGACACCCGGAATCACCAGCGGTGTGCCGGCCTGCAATCGCTGGAGGCGCAACTGCCTGCCAGTGCCGGCAAAGTACTGCGGGTTCGCTTCGACCACCCAACGCATGAAGCGCTGCTGGCGCAGCGGCCCCGGGAAGTGCTGCTGGGCGAGTTGCTCCAGCGTCATGTCGCGACCGAGGACGATGTTCTTCCCGGCGATGCCGTCGGGAAGCCGGTTGCCGGTTCCGACCACGGGTGCCGTCATCACGCCTGGCGCAGCCGCTGCGGGCGCCGTTCTCGCAGCGGGCGTCTGGGCGACGCTCGCCGCAACAGCAGCGGGCGCCGCGACCGTAGCGGGTACCGGTTCGCTGCGCGGTGCGGCCATCAGGAGATAGTCGTGCGACAGGTTGTAGCCGCAACTGACGAAAATGCGGAACTCCACCAGGGGCTGGCGGACCGCGGAGCGGGAAGCCAGCAGTATCCGCGGCGTGCCCGTCTGGCGATCGACTCGGGCGACGAGGTCGCGCGGGAAATACTCCGGATCGATCGAATCGGCCGTACGACGTACGCTGATGCACTCGCTTTCCAGCGGCCGATCGATGGCCCCGGTCAATGGCACCTCGAGTTGCAGGGCCTCGCCGATGACGACTTCGCCCGTCAGTGCGCCCAGGCCGAGCGCCTGGCAAGCGACAGGCCAGGCGGCGATGCCGGTCATGACTAAGGCGGCGATGAGGGTGGGCAGCGCGCGCTTGGGCGCGGTTGTCCCGAAAGGATTTTCGGACGGGGTGGGCGGGGCGGGAATCACGGCGTGGAAAAAGGTCCCATAATCGTCGCTGCGCCTTTACGGAATCTCCCGCCAGGCCGCAGAATTTCTAATGGCTTGATTATATGGCAGTGATGTTGCAGCACGCGCCGGCTTTGCAAAGATTCGTTACGTGACCGCTACGATCGTCGAACTTCAGGTTTCCCCCGCGGATCGCCGCGTAGCGCGCTATGCCGCCGCCGCGATCGCCTTGACGATCGCCGAGGCGGCGATTCCGACTCCGCTGCCGGGTATCAAGCCGGGTCTCGCCAACATCGTGGTGCTGGTCGTATTGGCCCGCCACGGTTGGCGCGAGGCGGCATGGGTCGCGCTGCTGAGGGTGGTGGCCGGCAGCCTGCTGGTCGGACAGTTTCTCGCGCCGGGTTTCTTTCTCGGCTTGACCGGCGCGACACTGAGCCTCGGCGCACTTGCCGCTGCCAATCGCCTTCCGCGGCGCTGGTTCGGTCCGGTCAGCCTGAGCATACTTGCCGCATTCGCGCATATCGGCGGGCAGGTGCTGCTGGCCAGGGCATGGCTGGTGCCGCATGACGGCGTGTTCTACCTGGTGCCGGTTTTCGCGCTGTTCGCGCTCGTCTTCGGTGTCATCAACGGCATGGTCGCGGCGCATCTGCTTCGGGAGGAAAAGCCTTGAGGACCATCGCGCTCGCTCTTACCGGTGCATCCGGGCTGCCCTACGGATTGCGTTTGCTCGAATGCCTTCTGGCGGCCGACGTGCGCGTCTGGCTGCTGTATTCGCAAGCTGCACAACTGGTGGCGAAGCAGGAGCTCGACATGGTGTTGCCGGTGCAGCCGCGCGAGGCGCAGCGGCTCTTTGCGGAGCGTTTCGGCGCCCGGGAAGGGCAGCTTTCCGTGTTTGGCGTTCAGGACTGGTATGCGCCGCTGGCCTCGGGTTCCAATCCGCCGGATGCCTATGTGATTTGTCCGTGCAGCATGGGCACCTTGGCCAGGGTGGCAGCGGGCCTGGCCGACGACCTGATCGCCCGGGCGGCGGATGTCGTCCTCAAGGAAGGCAGGAAGCTGGTGCTGGTGCCGCGCGAGACGCCGTTCTCGGCCATCCACCTGGAAAACATGCTGCGGCTTTCGCGCGCGGGCGCGGTCATCCTGCCGCCCTCGCCGGGCTTCTACCATCATCCGCAGGGAGTCGCGGACCTGGTCGATTTCGTCGTCGCGCGGATTCTCGACCAGATCGGTGTGCCGCACGCCCTTGTGCGCCCCTGGGGAGAGCCGCCGGGCAGCGACTGATCCGCAAGGCTTGACGTCGCCCCGCTCCGTCCTGTAACTTACCGACCGGTCAGTAATTAAATCGGTCGATGCAATGATCTTTCCCCTTTGTCCAAAAGCCCGCCAGCGCCGCAAGGACGCCCGCCCCGGCGAATTGATGGGCGCCGCGCTGGAGGTCTTCGCCGAGCGCGGCTTCGCCGCCACGCGTCTCGACGAGATTGCCAAGCGCGCCGGCGTCTCGAAGGGCACGGTTTACCTCTACTTCGACAGCAAGGAAGCGTTGTTCAAGGCCGCGGTCGAGGCTGCGGTGACGCCGGCACTTGAGGCGGCGGAGGCGCTTGCCGCCGACAGCACGAAGACACCGGCTGAAGCCCTGCGCGCATTCGTCCTGAACTGGTGGCAGAACGTCGGCTCGACGCCGCTGGGCGCATTGCCCAAGCTGCTGGTCGCGGAGTCGGGCAATTTTCCGGAGCTGGCCCGCTGGTTCCACGACAGCGTGATCCGTCGTGCCCAGCGCGCAGCTGCCAGCATCATCGCGCTCGGCATCGAGCGCGGCCACTTTCGCCCCGTCGTACCGGACCAGGCGGCGCGCATCGTCTTTGCGCCGATGTTTTCCTACATCCTCTGGCGACGCTCCTTCGCCAGTTGCATGGAGGACCT
>JAEHDA010000353.1 GCA_016880655.1 Rhodocyclaceae bacterium | reverse complement strand
GACGGATGCCTTCAAGGCGCTGTCGGCGGATGCGCTGGAGCGCAACAACCAGCGCTTCCTCGACCTGGCCCGGCTGGCGCTGGAGCGGCAGCAGGCGGAGGCGACGGGCGAGCTGGAGAAGCGCCAGCAGGCCATCGGCGAACTGGTGGCGCCGATGAAGGGCTCGCTGGAGAAGTTCGAGCAGCAGATCGCCGGCATCGAGAAGTCGCGCATCGACGCCTACGCCACGCTGACGCAGCAGGTGCGCTCGCTGGCCGAATCGCAGGGGCAGTTGAAGAGCGAGACGGCGAACCTCGTGAAGGCGCTGCGCGCGCCGCACACGCGGGGAAGATGGGGCGAGCTGCAATTGAAGCGCGTCGTCGAGATGGCCGGCATGCTCGACCACTGCGATTTCTTCGAGCAGGAATCGACCGACACGGAAGAGGGCCGGCTGCGCCCGGACATGATCGTCAAACTGCCCGGCGGCAAGAACATCGTCGTCGATGCCAAGGCGCCGCTGGCCGCCTACCTGGAGGCGCTGGAAACCGACGACGAGGCGGTACGCAAGCGCAAGTTCGCCGATCACGCCCGCCACGTGCGCGACCACCTGACCAAGCTCGGCCGCAAGGCGTACTGGGAACAGTTCCAGCCCTCGCCGGATTTCGTCGTGCTCTTCCTGCCCGGCGAGACCTTCTACAGCGCCGCGCTGGAGGCCGACCCCGGCCTGATCGAGGCGGGCGTCGAGAGCCGCGTCATCCTCGCCACGCCGACCACCCTGATCGCGCTGCTGCGCGCCGTGTCCTACGGCTGGAAGCAGGAGGCGCTGGCCGAGAACGCGCAGAAGATCAGCGACCTCGGCAAGGAACTCTACGAGCGGCTGGCCACCATGGCCGAGAACTGGGCCGGCGTCGGCAAGAACCTCGGCGAGGCCATCGGCGCCTACAACCGCGCGGTCGGCTCGCTGGAGAATCGCGTGCTGGTCACGGCGCGCAAGTTCCGCGACCTGGAGGCGGCGCCCGAAGGCAAGGAAATCCGCGAGCTGACGCCGGTGGATACGGCGGCGCGCGCCCTGCAGGCGCCGGAGATGCCGGATCGTTCTTAGTGAGATTAGCGGAATTATCGTGTTGTTGTAAATCAAGTAATAACCGTATAAGCTCGCCGGCATGGATCCCGTAACCAACCCGTTTGCCCCTGGTGCCGGCACTCCGCCCCCGGAACTCGCCGGTCGCGATGACTTGCGGGAAACAGTGCGCATCGCGCTGGAGCGCACTCGCCGAGGTCTGCCGACCAAGAGCATTCTCATGGTGGGTCTGCGCGGCGTCGGCAAGACGGTACTGCTCGATCGCATGCGCGACGATGCCGAAGCGAGCGGCCTTCACTCCGTGCGCATCGAGGCCCCCGAGGGCCGCTCCTTGCCGGCAATTCTGGCGCCGCAGTTGCGCCTTGCCCTGATTCGGCTGTCGCGCAACGAACAGGCCAAGGACTTCGCCCGTCGCGCTTTGCGCGGGCTGGCGGGGTTTGCCAAGGCGCTCAAGCTCAAATATCAGGACATCGAGGTTGGGCTGGATTTCGACCCCGAACCGGGGCTCGCCGACAACGGCGATCTCGAACATGATCTCCAGGCCCTGCTCGAAGCGGTAGGTGCCGCGGCGCAACAGGCCGGGACGGCGCTGGTGCTGTTCGTCGACGAACTGCAATACGTCGAGGAAGAGCAATTGGCGGCGCTGATCACGGCGCTGCATCGTTGTGCCCAGCGGCGGATGCCGGTCGTACTCGTCGGTGCCGGCCTGCCACAGCTTCGCGGCCAGATGGGCCGAGCCAAGTCCTACGCTGAACGGCTCTTCGATTTTCCCGAGATCGGGCCGCTGTCCGAAGAAGCGGCGCGGCTGGCGATCACGAAGCCGGCAAGCGACCAGGGCGTGCAGATCGATGCCGACGCGCTTGAGCGCATCATCCAGCAGACGCGTCGCTATCCCTACTTCCTGCAAGAGTGGGGCAAGCATGCCTGGGATGTGGCCAAGGCTTCGCCGATTACGCGCACCGATGTCGAGGTGGCATCCATTGCCGCGGTCGCAGCGCTGGACGAGAGCTTCTTTCGCGTGCGTTTCGACCGTCTGACGCCGGCGGAGAAGCGCTACCTGCGCGCCATGTCGGAGCGGGGACCGGGCCCGCACCGCTCCGGCGACATCGCGGACATGCTCGGGCGCAAGGTGACGTCGCTGGGACCGATACGGAATCAGCTGATTTCCAAGGGGATGGTGTGGAGCCCCAGTCATGGCGACACCGGCTTTACGGTGCCGCTGTTCGACGAGTTCATGCGGCGGATCATGCCCGGGGATGACTGGCGAGCCTGATTACGCCGTCGATTCCCGCAGGCTCACGCCATGAGCCGTGGGGCGCCGACAATGGCTTCCGTACATTCCGCGGAGGTCATTGGTCATGCGCTATCTCGTCGAACCCGACGCGTTCGTCTTCTGGGGCACCACCTTCCTGTGTTCCCTGACACTGTTCTTCTGAGCCATGGCTGAGCCGGCGGCCGAACTGGTCCTGTGCGTCAATCATCGCCTGGCGCGCCACCTGCGCGCGGAGCACGATCGGGCGCAGGCCGCCGCCGGCCGCAGCACCTGGCAGCCGCTCAGGGCGCTGACCCTGGGCGCGTGGCTCGACGGGCTGGTCGCCGAGGCGCTGCTGGCGGGCGCGATTCCCGCCGCGCAGGCGCCGCGCCTGGCGCTCT
>JAEHDA010000352.1 GCA_016880655.1 Rhodocyclaceae bacterium | reverse complement strand
CTGGGCGGCTTCCACCTGGCCTGCGATGCGACCAACGCCAAGGCAGTCGCCACGCTGCGCGAGCGCAAGGCGCGCGAGGAGAAGCCGTTTGCCGTGATGGTCGCCGATGTGGCGAGCCTGGCGCGGTTCGCGACGCCGAGTGAAGACGAGATCGCGCTGCTCGAGTCGCGTGAGCGTCCCGTGGTGCTCGTCGCCAAGCGACCGGGTGCCGACGACGCGCTAGGCGGCGTGTCACCACGGCTGACTTTTCTCGGCGCCATGCTGCCCTATACGCCGTTGCAACACCTGTTCTTCCACGACGCGCCGGAGCTGGTGCTGGTGATGACCAGCGCCAATCCCGGCGGCGAGCCGCTGGTGATCGGCAACGAAGAAGCATTGCGGCGCCTCTCGGGTATTGCCGACGCGATCCTCGACCACGACCGCGACATCCTGATCCGCTGCGACGACAGCGTGCGGACGGCCACTCAGTTGATCCGCAGGGCGCGCGGCTACACGCCCCGGCCGATCAAGCTCGCCAAGTCCGGGCCGTCGGTCCTGGCGCTGGGCGGCTGGTACAAGAACACCGTCTGCGTCACGCGCCCAAGTGGAAACGTCAGCGAGGCATTCGTCTCCCAGCACATCGGCGATCTCGACAATGCCGCGACGGTCGGCTTCCTCGAAGAGACCGTCGCGCATCTGCTCGGCATCCTCGAAGTCGAGCCGGCGATCGTCGTGCACGACCTGCATCCCGACTTCGCCTCGACGCGGCTGGCTGTGCAGTTTGCGGCGGAACGCGGCATTCCGGCGCTGGCGGTGCAGCACCACCACGCCCACGTCGCGGCCGTTCTGGCCGAGCGCGGCCACTTGGGCGCAATGAGCGGCCCGGTGCTTGGCCTGGCGCTCGACGGCGTCGGCCTTGGCACGGATGGTCGGGCGTGGGGTGGCGAGCTGTTGCGCGTCGATGGCGGAAGTTTTCGCCGCCTGGGACATCTCGAAGAAGTACCGTTGCCCGGCGGCGACCGCGCCGCGCGCGAGCCCTGGCGCATGGGCGCGGCGGCGTTGCACCTGCTCGGGCGCGACGGCGAAATCGAAACGCGTTACGCCAATCAGGCAGGCGCGACGACGATACGGCGGATGCTCGAACGCAATACGAACTGCCCGACCACGTCGAGCTGCGGCCGCTGGTTCGACGCAGCGGCGGGCCTGCTCGGCGTCAGGCCGGTGATGGCCTTCGAAGGCCAGGCGGCGATGCTGCTCGAGGGCCTGGCGGCGACGCATGGCCCAGTTACGCCCCTCGCCGGCGGCTGGACTGTCGACACGGGCGGCACGCTGTCCCTGCGGCCGCTGCTCGCCGCAATCTCAGGCTCGACGGATGCGGGTCGCGCGGCGGCGCTGTTCCACGCGACCCTGGCGGCCGCGTTGGCGGAATGGGCATTGGCCGCCGCCGAACGTGAGAAGATCGATGCCGTGGCCTTGGGTGGCGGCTGCCTCCTCAACCGGCTGTTGTCGACGAACATCGAACAGCGATTGGCGCGGGCGGGATTGAAGGTGCTGGCGGCGCGGCAGGTGCCGCCCAACGACGGTGGTTTGAGCCTCGGCCAGGCCTGGGTTGCATTGCAAACGGAGTACTGAACATGTGTCTGGCCATACCCGCGCGTGTCGCGGAAATCCTCGAGGGCGATCAGGCGGTGGTCGATCTAGGCGGCGTGCGCAAGGATGTGTCGCTGGCCCTGGTCGACGATGTGGCGGTCGGTGACTATGTGATCGTCCATGTCGGCTATGCGCTGAACAAGCTCGATCCCGAGGAGGCGGAGCGGACCCTGGCGCTGTTCGCGCAAATGGGTCAACAGGCCCAGGAACAAGCCCAGCAATGAAGTTCGTCGACGAGTTCCGCGACGGCCGCCTGGCCAGGGGACTGGCGGCGACCATCGCCGCCGAGGCCGATTCGGCGCGCCGCTACAGCTTCATGGAGTTCTGCGGTGGGCACACGCACGCGATCTCCCGTTACGGCGTCACCGACCTGCTGCCGGCCAACGTGCGCATGGTGCACGGGCCGGGCTGCCCGGTCTGCGTGCTGCCGATCGGCCGGGTGGACATGGCCATCGAACTGGCGCTGCGCCACGGCGTGATCCTATGTACTTACGGCGACTGCCTGCGCGTGCCGGCTTCCGATGGCCTGTCGCTGATGAAGGCCAAGGCGCGGGGAGGGGATGTGCGCATGGTTTATTCGAGTGCCGACGCCCTGAAGATCGCCCAGGACAATCCCGGCCGCCAGGTGGTGTTCTTCGCCATCGGTTTCGAGACCACCACGCCGCCGACGGCGGTGGTCATCAAGCAGGCGGCGGCGCTCGGCCTCGACAACTTTTCGGTGCTCTGCTGCCACGTGCTGACGCCCTCGGCGATCAGCAACATCCTCGAATCGCCCGAAGTGCGCGAGTTGGGCACCGTGCCGCTCGACGGCTTCATCGGCCCGGCCCACGTGTCCACGGTGATCGGCTACGCGCCCTACGAATTCTTCGCCGAGGAGTTCAGGAAGCCGGTGGTGATCGCCGGGTTCGAGCCGCTCGACGTCATGCAGGCGATCCTGATGCTGGTGCGGCAGGTGAACGAAGGGCGCGCCGAAGTCGAGAACGAGTTCTCGCGCGCCGTCTCGCGCGACGGCAACCTCAAGGCGCAGAACCTCGTTTCGGAGCTCTTTGAGCTGCGCCGCGAATTCGAATGGCGCGGCCTCGGCCTGGTGCCGTATTCGGCGCTGAAGATCCGCCACGAATATTCGCGCTTCGATGCCGAATTGCGTTTCCCGCTCGGCTACCGCAGCGTCGCCGACAACAAGGCCTGCGAATGCGGCGCCATCCTGCGCGGTGTGAAAAGGCCGCAGGACTGCAAGTTGTTCGGCACCGTGTGCACGCCGGAGAATCCGATCGGTTCGTGCATGGTGTCTTCCGAGGGCGCCTGTGCGGCCCATTACACCTACGGCCGCTACAAGGACGCCGCATGAGCAAGGTTCGTGAAAACTATGTCCGCCCCCTCGATCTCAAGCATGGCCGCGTCGACATGACGCACGGCTCGGGCGGCCGGGCGATGGCGCAACTGATCGAGGAGCTGTTCGGTCGCCACTTCGACAACGAATTCCTGCGCCAGGGCAACGACGGCGCGTCGCTGCCCATGCCGGCCGGCGGCCGGCTGGTGATGTCCTGCGACGGCCACGTCGTCTCGCCGCTGTTCTTTCCCGGCGGCGACATCGGCTGCCTGTCGGTGCATGGCACCATCAACGACGTGGCCGTGATGGGCGCGCGGCCGCTGTATCTGGCGGCCAGCTTCATCCTCGAAGAAGGCTTTCCGCTCGCCGACCTGGCGAAGATCGTCGAGTCGATGGCGAAGGCCGCGAAGGAGGCGGGCGTGCCGGTGGTGACCGGCGACACCAAGGTGGTCGAGGCGGGCAAGGCCGACGGCGTGTTCATCACCACCACCGGTGTCGGCGTGGTGCCCGAGGGGGTCGCGCTTTCCGGCGACCGGGCGCGCGCTGGTGACGTCATCCTGCTCTCGGGTTCCATCGGCGACCATGGCATGGCGATCATGGCGCAGCGGGAAAGCCTCGGCTTCTCCGCGCCGATCGTTTCGGATACCGCCGCACTGCACGGCCTGATCGCGGCCATGCTCGCCACGGGCGCCGACATCCGCTGCCTGCGCGACCCGACGCGCGGTGGTCTCGCCACCACGCTCAACGAGATCGCCCGCCAGTCGGGCGTCGGCATGATGCTGGACGAGAGCTCGATTCCGGTGAACGCGGAAGTCGCCGCCGCCTGCGAGTTTCTCGGCCTCGACCCGCTCTACGTCGCCAACGAAGGCAAGCTGGTGGCCATCGTCGCCGCGGCCGACGCCGACAAGGTGCTGGCGGCGATGCGCGCGCATTCGCTCGGCGGCCGCGCCGCGCAGATCGGCACCGTGCTGGCCGACGACCACCACTTCGTGCAGATGACCACCGGCTTCGGTGGCCGGCGCATCGTCGACTGGCTGACCGGCGAACAACTGCCCAGGATTTGCTGATGCGCATCCTGTTCCTCACCCACAGCTTCAACAGCCTGACGCAGCGGCTCTACGCTGAACTGTCGGCGCGCGGCCACGAAGTGTCGATCGAGTTCGACATCAACGATGCCGTGGCCGAACAGGCGGTGGAACTGTTCCGGCCGGACCTGATCGTCGCGCCCTACCTGCGCCGCGCGATTCCCGAATGCATCTGGTCCAGGCACGTCTGCCTGATCGTGCATCCGGGCATCGTCGGCGACCGCGGCCCTTCGGCGCTCGACTGGGCGATCCAGGAGGGCGAGGCCGAGTGGGGCGTGACGGTGTTGCAGGCCGAAGCCGAGATGGACGCGGGACCGGTCTGGGCCAGCGCTGCCTTCCCGATGCGTCGCGGCAGCAAGGCCAGCCTCTATCGCAACGAGGCGACCGAGGCGGCAGCGCAGGCCCTGGTCGAGGCGGTGACGAAATTCGCGGCCGGCGGCAAGCCAACGCCGCTTGCCGAATCGCGTGGGCGCGGCCGGCTGCGGCCCTTGATGCGCCAGGCCGACCGCGCCATCGACTGGCGGCGCGATTCCAGCGAAACCATACTTCGCAAGATCGACGCCGCCGACGGTTTCCCGGGTGTGGCCGACGAACTGTTCGGCGAGCCCTGCCACCTGTTCGACGCCTGGCCCGAAGCAATAGTCAGTCGTGGCGACACGCCACCCGGGGCGATCATCGGCCGGCGCGAAACCGCGCTGCTGCGCGCGACGGCAGACGGCGCGGTCTGGATCGGCCACGCGAAACGGAAGGATGGCGTCAAGCTGCCGGCGACGGTCGCGTTCGCTGAGGAGTCGGCGAAGCTGCCGGAATTGCCGCTCGACGGCTGGTGGGCCGCCAGTTACGCCACCTGGCAGGACATTCGCTATGAGGAAGCCGCCATTGGGGAAAATGCGGTGGGCTTCCTGCACTTCGACTTCTACAACGGCGCCATGGGCACGGCGCAGTGCGGCCGTTTGCGCGCGGCCTTCGAGTGGGCGCGCAGCCGGACGACCCGCGTGCTGGTGCTCATGGGCGGCGCGGATTTCTGGTCGAACGGCATCCACCTCAACCTGATCGAACAGGCCGAAGGTGACAACTGCGGCCCGGCCGACGAGTCCTGGGCCAACATCAACGCCATCGACGACCTCGCCGAAGCCATCCTGCGCTGCGACGACAAGCTGACCGTGGCAGCCGTGCGCGGCAATGCCGGTGCCGGTGGCTGCTTCCTGGCGCGCGCCGCCGACCAGGTCTGGGTGCGCGACGGTGTGATGCTCAACCCGCACTACAAGAACATGGGCAACCTCTACGGCTCGGAGTTCTGGACCTACCTGCTGCCGCCGCGCGTGGGTGCCGAAGGCGCGGCCGCCATCATGCGCCAACGCTTGCCGATGACCGCCAGACAGGCCGTGGCGCAGGGCTTCTACGATGCCTGTCTGGCCGGCGATCACGCCGCGTTTCGTGTCGATGTCGCCCGCCGCGCCGCCGAACTGGTGGCAGCGCCGGATTTCGAGACGACGCTGCGTGACAAGCGGACGCGCCGGGCCGCCGACGAGGCGGCCAAGCCGCTTGCCGCCTGGCGCGCCGAGGAGCTGGACCGGATGCGCCGCAACTTCTACGGGTTCGATCCAAGCTACCACGTGGCCCGCTGGCACTTCGTGCGCAAGACTCCCGCGTCCTGGACGCCGCGCCATCTGGCCCGCCACCGCGATCTCGGCTGGAAGATTCCCGACTGACCGGATAACATGCCGCAGGTTCAACCTGCTTGCGGAGAATTCGATGTCCTGCCGGATCATTATCTTGTTCAGCGATGGCCAGGAACTGGAAACCCTGGTGACTGATGCCGAGATCGCCAAATTCACCCACGACTCGGCGCATCAATGGCTGGGACGCGAATTCGAGGAGGCCGGCTGCGTGCCGAGCAACCCGATGGGCAAGCTGCTGGCCGCCGACAAGATCGTCACCCTGGCCAAGAGCCGCACCCGCGCCGTGTTCGAGAGCGGTTCCCCCTGGGTGCGCGACTACCTGGCCGCAACGGCCGCGGCGCTCGACCGGTCGGTAGTGACCATCAACCTGGCCGAACATACGCTGGGTTACTGAGCCCATGGAACGCTTCACCATCTCGCTGGACGAGGATCTGGCGCGCGAGTTCGACGACCTGATCGCCCGGCGAGGCTACGGGAACCGCTCCGAGGCGATCCGCGACCTGCTGCGCGGCCATCTGGAATCCGCCCGGCAGTCGGGTGCGACGGGGGATTACTGCGTCGCCAACCTCTCCTATGTATACAACCATCATGAGCGCGACCTCGCCGAGCGCCTCACCGAACTCCAGCACGGCCACCACGACCTGACGGTGGCCACGCTGCATGCCCACCTCGACCACGACAATTGCCTGGAAAGCGTCGTCCTCAAGGGGCCGACCCGTTCGGTACGGGAGTTCGCGGAAGCCCTGATCGCCGAGCGCGGCGTTCGCCACGGCAGCCTCAATGTCGTGTCGGTCGAGGTCGATCAAGGCCGCCACAGCCACGGCTACGCGCCGCGCGGCAAGGTTTCCCCCCATCTGCACCTCAAGCCGAAGACCTGATCAAGGTTGTCTCCAACCGACGACATATGAGAAAAGGCGGGTTTCCTACGGTCTAATCCGGTCGGTAGGCAGCGAGTGCAGGCGTAGTATCCCGAAAAATCTTAACCACGTTCGCCGCTTCGTGTCTTCGGGACAAGGGATGGGAGAAGAAAACCTGAAGGTCCATTTGTGGTCGCGCCTGACCTTTGCGGCCCGACTGACTTTGGGTGCCGCCATCGTCCTCGCGGCGTCCGCCGCCATCCTGCTGGTCACTGTCACGGTTCGTGACGCACTGTCGCTGAGCGGCGAGCTCGATCGGCAACTACAGCTGGATATTTCGTCGACGCTGCCGGCCATCTCCGCCGCCGCCGTCGCCGGCAATACCCGCGCAATCGACGAGATCCTGGCAAGCCGTCGCGGTCAGGCCAATGTTCGGCACATGGTCTGGCGAGGCGCCGACGGCAGCGTCATCGACGTGGCCGGCGATGCAACGTCCTATATCGCGCCGGGCTGGTTCGTCTCCGGGGTCGGCGTCTCGGAACCCATCGCTTCCCGCGTATTGATGGCGGGCAGCCGCAACTACGGCACGCTGCTGGTGTCGATGTCGACCGCTGCCGGCGTCAATCGGCTCTGGGCGGGTTTTCTCAGCCACCTGAATCTGCTCGCACTGGCCGTCGGCCTGGAGTTCCTCGGTATCGTGCTGATCCTGCGTTCCGGCCTGCGCCCGCTCGACGCGTTGATTGCCGGTGCGCAGCGCTTCGGCTCGGGCGACATGACGGCGCGCATCGAGCCAAGCGGTGGTCCGGAAATGCGCCAGACCATCGCCGCCTTCAACACCATGGCCGAAAACCTGGGCAACACCATGAGCGAGCTGCGTCGCAGCCACGAGGAGTTGCGCATCGCTGCGACGGCGTTCGAGTCCGAGGAAGGCATGATCGTCACGGATACGGACCAGATCATCCTGCGCGTCAATCGCGCTTTCGAATCCATCACCGGCTACGAGTCCGGCGAGGCACTCGGCAACACGCCGCGCATGCTACAAGCGAGCGACCTGGACGACGCCTACTACCAGCAGACCTGGCGTTCCGTGGTGCGTGACCGCTTCTGGCAGGGCGAACTGTGGAACCGGCACAAGCAGGGCCGGCTGTACCCGGTCTGGCAGAGCATATCGGCCGTGGTCGCTCCCGATGGCCAGACAACCCACTATGTCGTTGCCTTCAGCGACATTTCCCAGCGCAAGGAAGCGGAGGAGCAGATCCGCAACCTGGCGTACTTCGATTCGCTGACCCAGTTGCCGAATCGGCGCCTGCTGATCGACCGCCTGGGCCAGGCGGGGGCGTCGGTGACGCACCAGCATCAGCATGGCGCCTTGCTGTTCCTCGACCTCGACTACTTCAAGCTGCTCAACGACACCGAGGGGCACGAGACCGGCGACGAACTGCTGATCGAAATTGCGCGACGCCTGCGCACCTGTGCGCGCGATGGCGATACCGTGGCGCGCCTCGGCGGCGACGAATTCGTGGTCATGCTGGAAAATATCGGCACGGACGAGGCGGTTGCCGCGGCCGAGGCGGAGGCGATGGGCAAGCGCATTCTCGAAGCGGCGGCGCAGCCGTTCGCCTTGCGGGGCCGCGAATACCACGGCACCGTCAGCATCGGTATCAGCCTGTTCGACGACAGCCATCACAACGTGGATGAGCTGCTCAAGCGCGCCGATGTCGCCATGTACCAGGCCAAGTCGAGCGGCCGCAACCGGGTCTGTTTCTTCGATCCGGCCATGCAGCAGTCGCTGGTCGAGCGGGCGGCGATGGAAAGCGAGTTGCGTCGCGTCGTCGCGCTGGGCCAGTTGGTGTTGCACTACCAGCCGCAGTTCGACGACCGCAACCGCATCCTCGGCGCCGAAGCGCTGCTGCGTTGGCAACACCCGCTGCGCGGGCTGGTCCCGCCTGCCGAGTTCATCCCGCTGGCCGAGGAGACCGGCCTGATCATCCCGATCGGCAACTGGGTGCTCGAGACCGCCTGTCGGCAACTCAGGCAGTGGCAGGACAATGCACTCACGCGCGACCTGATGCTGGCCGTGAATGTCAGCGCCAAGCAGTTCCACCAGGCCGACTTCGTCGACAAGGTGCGGCAGACCGTCGAAGAGGCTGGCGCCGATCCCCATCACCTCAAGCTGGAACTGACGGAAAGCGTGATCGTCGACGACATCGCCGACACCATCGAGAAGATGAAGGCCCTGAAGGCGTATGGCGTCGGTTTCTCGATGGACGACTTCGGCACCGGTTACTCGTCGCTGTCCTACCTGCGCCGCCTGCCGCTCGATCAACTGAAGATCGATCGTTCCTTCATCAACGAGGTGGAGACCAACACGGGCGATGCGGTGATCGTCAAGACCATCATCGCCATGGCGCATGCACTCGGCCTCGATGTCATCGCCGAGGGGGTCGAGAAGGAGGCCCAGCACCTCTTCCTCAACCGCAACGATTGCCCGGCCTACCAGGGCTTCCTGTTCGGCCAGCCTGTACCCGTCAGCATCTTCGAGAAGATGCTGGAGGACCGGTAGGCGACGGCATCGCCGCCCGCGTTATTACCTGACCGGGTTTCCGGCCCGGTCTATTGAGTGCCAGCGCCCCCCGGCGTCGCCTTGGACGTCCCGCTGGTGACCGGCGAGGGTTCGCGGCTGCTGGTCCTGACCGACTGCCCAAGTTCCTTGGCGCCGTCGCGCACGGCGTGACCGGCTTCGACCGCCGTTTCCTTCGCTGCACGTCCGACGGTGAGCGCCGTGTCCTTCGCGGCATGGCCGACGCCCACGGCGGCATCGCGGGCGGCATGGCCGACGTCGACCGCGGTTTCCTTGACCGCGCGGCCAGCGCCTGCGGCGCTTTCCGAGAAACTCTCGCCTGATTTGGCCTTGGCCGGGGTGTCGCCATCCGCCGCCCTGCCATGGCTGACACTGCTGAGCATGAGCATCAGCGCCAGGGTCGAGATCGTTGCCTTGTTCATCCTTGCCTCCGAATTCATGTAGTTACGGGCGATTTTACCGAGCCCGCAGCCCCCGTTCGACCGCGTCGCCGTGCAGCGACAGGATCACCAGTCGTGGCCGTGGATATGCGCGTGCTCGGCGCCGCCGTGGCGGTGGCGGTGCCGATGTGCCAGACCCGCCTTCTCAAGCAGTTCCATGCCCGTGAGCGCCATGCGCATCGGTCCGTCGAACAGAATACCGCCACCCATACCGAGGACAACGCATCGGCTGCCGAGTTCCGCGGCCAGGGACAGACTGTGGGTGCTTGCGACTACGGTGCGTTCGGAGTGCACCAGCGTATCGACCAGCCAGCCGACGGTCGCCGGGTCGAGGCTGGCGCCCGGCTCGTCGAGCAACAGCAACTGCGGATCGATCGCCAGCAGGGCCGCCAGCGCCACCTTCTGCTTCTCGCCACCGGACAGGTTGAAAGGCGCCTTGTCGAGCAGGGGGACGATGCGCAACTCCTCGGCCCATTGCGCGACTTTGTCCTCGACATCCTCACGGCCTAGTTTCTTCAGCGTGTAGGCGATCTCCTCTCGCACCGTCGGGTTGAACAGCATCGCCTCGGGATGCTGGAACAGCAGCACGCATTCGCCGCGGAAGCGGCGCGCGAATTCGCGCTGCTTCAATTGCGCCTGCGTCAGCGCCTCGCCGTTCCAGCGCACCGTGCCCGAGTTCGGGAACACCAGGCCGTTCATCAGCTTCAGCAGCGTGGACTTGCCGCAGCCGTTGGCGCCGAGCAGCACGACCTTCTCGCCGGGGGCGATCTTCAGCGAAAGGCGGGAGAGCACGGCCGGCCCGTCCGGCCAGCCGAAGGAAACATCGGCAAGTTCAATCATCGAAAGCTCCACGGGAGCGCATCGCCAGGGCGGACTCTGTCGCGGCCGCCATCGTCTTGTCCATCAGCGCGATGCCTTGGGCTGCCGCGTGGTGGGCGCGGTCGATCAGTCGTGGCGGCGCCGGGTTGCGGCTGGCGAAGGCCAGCGCGAAGTCGCTCACGATGCGCTCGAAGGAGCGCAACTGGCCGAGCGTCAGCGTCGCGACAAAAGTCAGTGATGGTGATACGCCACTTACTGCGGCGATCGGGTCGATGCGCGCCGCAAACCACATGCCGAGGAAGACCAGCAGCAGCACGCGCAGGTTGACCAGCAGCAGGTAGTCCGGATTGAAGTCGCCGTGCCAGAGCGCAACGGCGATATAGCCGAGGCTGACGGTGAGGTTGAAGACCAGGATGGCGACAAGCGTCCGGCGCAGCAGCTTCCAGCGGCCGCCGCCGGCGGCTGCGAGGGCGACGGCAAGTGTTGCGCCGAGCAGGGCGGGTTCGTGGACAAAGGTCGTTGCCACGACCGCGATCAGATAGGTGACCAGCCAGGCGCGGGGACTCATGCGCACCACTTTCGTGACTTCGCGTAGCGCCAGATCAGCACCGTCAGCACCGCCTCGCCGACGCCGATGGCGAGGTGCGGAATGAGTACCGCCGGCAGTGTGATCTCCAGCGCGAAGGGAAAGAACAGCGGCGTACCGTCTGGCTGGTGGGCGATAAGCGGCTGGATACCGAGCGCCACCGCGACGATGGCGCCGGGCAGCATGACCGACAACCAGGCGGCGATGGCGACCGCAGCGGTTTCGTTGATGCGGGCGAGCAGCCACTTTATCGCCACTGCCGTCGTTGCGCCGACCAGCCCTATCGCCAGCGCATTGATCGGCAGCGCGGTGATGCCGCCGGCACCGAACAGCAGCGCCTGTATGAGTAGCACCAGCGAGTACGAAAGGAAAGCCAGGCGTACGCCGAAGATCAGCGCTAGCAGCGCGATGCCCAACATGTGCCCCGAGGTACCGCCGGGTACGGGCACCATCACCAGCCCGAGGCCGTAGGCCAGCGCTGTCAGCATGGCCAGTCGCGGCACCGTGGTTTCGTCGAGGCGATCGCGCAGGCCGTGCGCCGCCCAGGCCCAGGCGCCCGCTGCCACCGCGTAGGCGGGCAGGTAGGTCTGCGGCGAGAGGAAGCCGTCGGGGATGTGCACTAGAACAGCATGGAACCGGAAACGATCAGTCGGTACTTCTCCTTGCCTTCGGCACCCTGCTGGAGGTCGCTTTCGTTGAGGCGTGTCCAGGCAGGCTTCTTGAGGCCGATGGCGAAGCTCATGCTGTCCTTGTAGAGGCGCACGCCGGGCACGAGGTAGATGATCTTGCCACCCGTGGCTTCGGCGCCGACGCCGTTCTCGACATCGCGGCCAAGCGCCAGATACTGCGCTTCGAGTACGCCATCGACGCGGAAGCGGCTGTCCGGGTTCGTGTGCAGGCGCCAGGACAGGCTGCCGTTGAGCCGATCTTCGGCGCCGAACTTCACTCGGTTGCCGTCGTCGTACTTGTATTCCTGGAAGCGGATCATCGAGGCCTCCAGGTTGAAGGTGAGGTCGCGGCTCAATTGCTTCGTCGCTGTGACGCCGAGCGAGTAGGAGGGCTTGCCGAAGCCGAGCGACTTGCCCGGATCGATGCTGCCGTCGGACAGGCGGTGATTGGCGTCGCCGGTCGGCAGCGTGCCGCCGCCGAAGATCGTGAAGTGCCAATCCTCCTGGTCGTCCAGGCTTTCGTTGGCGGGCACCAGCTTGAGGCCGCCGTCGTACTTGAAGCCGATCTGTCCCATGACCGACATGTCGGCCCAGCCGCGGCTGTCGAGCCCGCCGGATTCGTCCTTCTTGATGTTGTAGGGGGCGAAGACGTAGGCCGAGAACCAGGGGGTGAAGCCGTGGCCGATGCCCAGCATCCAGAACTGGCTGGTGTCGCCTTCCACCGCTGCCGAATAGTAGGTCTTGAACTTGGCATGGTCGAGCTTGGCGTAGACCAGGATAGTGCCCTGAGGCAGCACGGCCGAGCTCGCCGACTCGATGGGCGCGCCAGGGCCTTCGAGCGCGGCGGCGCCAACCCCGGCAACGCCATGGTGGGCGAAGGCGGACAGCGATGCGCCGCAAAGGACGCCAAGGACGCAAAGCTTGCGCAAGTTCACTTTGGCTTTCTCCAAAACAACTGATAGGTGCCGAAAACGGCGAGGATCAGGCCGAGGCCGAACAGCGCCAGCGTCGTGCGGCCGGGACCGGCATCGGCAGTGGCGGCGGGGCTGGCCTGTAGCGCGGGCGATTCGAAGCGCAGGTCCACGCCGTGTCCGTCGGCCGAGTACGTCTTGATTCGCCACTTCCGGGTCTCGCCGGGAATGAAGACTGCGCAACCGGTGGCGTCGGTGTTGCCGACCTGGACAGGCACCTCCTTGCCCTCGGCGTATAGCTCGTACTTCTCGTAGGCGAAGGGGCTGCCGTCGGCGTAGCTGAGCGAGATCGAGACGGCATTCGTCGTGGCGATGGCGTGATGCACTTCGTGCGCGCCGGCCGCGCCGGCCCAGAGAGCGAGCAAGATAGCCAGGGCCTTCACTTGGCGATCTCGAATTGCAGGATGGTGCTCCTGATCGCCGCGTCGGCCTTGCCATCGTTGAGTGGCGTTTCGACGCTGGCGGCGATCGACTGCATGCCGCCCTGGCGCAAGCGGATGGCGATGCGACCGTCCTCGCCGGTGGCGCCGCGCGTGTCGCCGCCATAGGCGACCGGCACGCCAGCCTTGGGTTTGCCGCCTTCGGTAACCATTACCACCAGCTTGTCGCCCGGCTTGAGTGCGAGCGGATCGACGGTCGGTGTGATTTCCAGTCCGTCGGAAAGCGGCCGGTCGGCGCCCGGTGTCCAGCGGTCGATGCGCTTCACGGATTCCTCGGATAGCCAGCTGCGGACGGCGCCGGCCACGCCGGTCTTCGGCACGTTCTTCGTCTCCCAGGGCGTTTTGGTCCAGTAGCCCGACGAGGCGGCGACGCGGATGGCGGAAAAGT
>JAEHDA010000351.1 GCA_016880655.1 Rhodocyclaceae bacterium | reverse complement strand
TCAAGACCGTCGCCGTCAAGGCCCCGGGCTTCGGCGACCGCCGCAAGGCCATGCTGGAAGACATCGCCATCCTGACCGGTGGCACGGTGATCGCCGAGGAAGTCGGCCTGACGCTGGAAAAGGCCACGCTGAAGGACCTCGGCCAGGCCAAGCGCATCGAGGTCGGCAAGGAGAACACCACGCTGATCGATGGTGCCGGTGCGGAAGACGGCATCAAGGCGCGCGTCGTCCAGATCCGTGCCCAGATCGAGGAAGCCACCAGCGACTACGACAAGGAAAAGCTGCAAGAGCGCGTGGCCAAGCTGGCTGGCGGCGTTGCGCTGATCAAGGTCGGTGCCGCGACAGAAGTCGAAATGAAGGAAAAGAAGGCCCGCGTCGAAGACGCGCTGCACGCCACGCGTGCCGCCGTTGAAGAAGGCATCGTTGCCGGCGGCGGCGTCGCGCTGCTGCGTGCCCGCTCGGCCGTCAAGGTCAAGGGCGACAACCACGATCAGGACGCTGGTGTGAAGATCGTCCTGCGCGCGCTGGAGCAGCCGATGCGCGAGATCGTCGCCAATGCCGGCGACGAGCCCTCCGTGGTCGTCAACAAGGTTGCCGAAGGCAAGGGCAATTTCGGCTACAACGCCGCGACCGGCGAGTACGGCGACATGGTGGCGATGGGCGTGCTGGATCCGACCAAGGTCACCCGCACCGCACTGCAAAACGCCGCCTCCGTGGCCAGCCTGATGCTCACCACCGACTGCATGGTGGCCGAACTGGTCGAAGACAAGCCGGCCGGCGGCATGCCGGGCGGCATGGGCGGCATGGGCGGTATGGGCGGCATGGGCATGGACATGTAATGTCCGCTGTCTGAGCTGCTGTTTCGCTCCGCAAACGCCCCGCCCTGTGCGGGGCGTTTGCTTTGTGCGCTACGGCGCCAGCACGCCCATCTCGATCTCCTTGCTGCCTTGCCAGGTGCCGGTATAGGCGGGGCTCCAGATTTCGGTGCTGGAGCCGACCACGCGGCTGAAGCGCTGAACCTTGATGGGGGTGCGGCGGGCGTCGAGCCGGATACCGGCGAGGTCCAGCCGGGCCTTGTCGGCGCTGATGGCGACATCCCCCGAGAATTCTCCGGCGGTGGCGATCAACTCCGAATTCACGACTTCCAGCGCGCTGCCGCTGGCACTGCGCACCCGGGTGTTGAGCATCTGCACCATGCTGTCGAGGATCACCACGCGTTGCGCGCTCAGATCATGCAGCTTCACGGCAGTACACCCCTGGATGATGACTTCGCGGAAGTGTCCGCTGTAGAGCCGGTCGGTCTCGCCCGTGCAGCGCACGTCGGCCAGGGCGCTGCGGGGTGGCTCGGGCAGGGAAGATGGTTGTGGGTCGCCAGCGAGCGCTCGTTCCAGCTGGGGCAGGAAGATCTGCACGGTGGCCGGATCCATCGGCGTGTGCTCGACGCCCGGCATGCTCAGCAACTGTGCGCGTGGCAGGCGATACGCGAGCATCTGCCCGGTGCGTAGTGGAGCGACGGGATCAGCCTCGCCCCAGAGTATCCAGGTCGGGGTCCGCATTTTCGGAATGTCGGCACTGAAGTCTTCTTCCACCAGCGCCATGCCGGCATTGACATTGGTGCGATTGCCCATGACCGAGCCCCAGATGGTTTCGTTGGCGCCCAGCACCCGCGTGGGGTCGGGGAGGCTGAAGACCTTCTCCACCGTCTCATTGCCGAAGTCTTTGATCCGAGCCACTTTATCCTTCAGGAAGCCGGGCAGCTGCTCGACGGCTATCGGCAGTCGAGCGCTGTGCTTGACGTAGGCAGTACGGTGCAGGATGCCGGCCGCGTCGACGAGAATGAGCTTGTCCAGCTGCGCCGGGTTGTTGCTGGCGAAACGCAGCGAGACGGCACCACCCATGGAGTGCCCGACGACGATGGCGCGGCCCTTGGCGTGGCGGCTGATCACGCCGCCGAGTACCCGGGCGTAGTTGGTGGGCGAATATTTGCCATTCGGGCTCGCGGAGTAGCCGAAGCCCGGAAAATCGAAAGTGACGACGTGGTAGCGCTGCGCGAGCTGCGGTATCACGCTGACCCAGTCGGTGAAGCCGTTCTGGCCGAGGCCATGCACCAGCACCAGGGTTTGCGGATTTTCCAAGCCGGCCTGCACGACGAGCATGTCGCTGGCGAAGACCGGATCGCGCTCGGTCGCGATCTGCCAGTCCGCCGGCAGGCGCTGGCGCAATGCCTCCAGTGTGAGGAGTTTTTCCTTGCAGTAGTCGCAAGCCGGTGGCGGCATGGCCGGGGCGGACCGGGTCTGGGCGTGGACTGTGCTGGCGCAGAGCAGGGCAGTGGTCAGGATCAGGCAGCGCAAGGCAGTCATGGCGAGAGCGGTTGGGACGGCATGGAAACCGGATGGTAGCGGAAGTCCTGCTTCACAAGGCGCTTTGCCTTCTGTAACGCGGTTCATGCATAATGCAGCGACGATGAAGCCCAACCATTGAGCTCAACTATTACCCCATGAACCCGAGAAACGCATTTCAGAAGACGCCCAAGGGCGACGAGGAAATCACCCATCGCAGCCACGGATTGGCACCACGGGCGCGATCGCTGTTGATCATGGTCAATGGCAAGCTCACCGGCGAGGATCTCCGCAAGCGTGCCGAATCGCTTGCCAGCGGTGGCGGGCTCTTCGAGCTGCTGACGGAGGGTGGCTTCATCGAGGCAATCGAGCAGGCAGCCGACGCTGCGGCTCCGGGATCGGCTGAGATCGGCTCGGCATACGCCGATTCCATCAAGTTTGCTTCCCACTTCATTGCCGACGCCCTTGGCCCCGCCTACGACGAACTGGGCGGTCGGGTGGAAGCCTGCCGCGACCCGGCCAAGCTCGTGGCCCTGCTTGAATCCATCCGCGACATCATCGAGAGCAATGTCGGAAGGAAGAAGGCCGAGGCCTTCTGGGCCGGCGTCAGCACAAGACTTCCCTGATCGACAGAAAGACGGTGGGGAGGGGCCGCGAGAAACTCGGGACCGCTCCCCGGAGGAGCAGTGCAAAATCCGCACGCTCGGCTCCCTTGACCGCTAAAGGAGAACAGCGGAATCGAATCTAAGGGGCTCGGCTTACTGCCCGCTTACAAGTAGAATCGATGGCGTCATGAGAATTCTTCTTGCCGAAGACGACGCCATCATTGCCGATGGCTTGATCCGGGCTCTGCGCAAAGCCGGTTATGCGGTGGATCACGTCGACAATGGCCAGGACGCCGACACCGCGTTGCTGCCGCAGATGTACGACTTGCTGATTCTCGATCTCGGCCTGCCCAAGCTCTCCGGCATCGATGTGCTGCGCCGCCTGCGGGCCCGCAAATGCACCGTGCCGGTGCTGATCCTGACGGCGCAGGATGGCCTCGAGGATCGCGTCCGCGGCCTGGACGCTGGCGCCGACGATTACCTGACCAAGCCGTTCGCGCTGCCGGAACTGGAAGCACGGGTGCGGGCACTCACCCGCCGCGGCACCGGTCAGGCGACCCGCATCGAGGTCGGCGCATTGTGCTACGACCAGACGGAGCGGATCGTCAAGGTCAATGGCCAGTTGATAGATCTGTCCGCGCGCGAAATGGGCGTGCTCGAAGTGCTTCTGCTACGCATCGGGCGGCTGGTCGGCAAGGAGCAGTTGGTTGATCACTTGTGCGGCTGGGGCGAGGAAGTAAGCACCAACGCCATCGAGGTCTATGTGCATCGGCTGCGCAAGAAGCTGGAATCGGCCGGCGTGCGCATATCCACTGTGCGCGGCCTCGGTTATTGCCTGGAGAAGTCGGGTGACGCAGACGCGGCGGCCTGAACGGCCACCGGTTTTTGGATCTCCCGGCGTTCCAAATTCCCTCTTCGGGGAAATCCTGGACTGGATGCTGGCGCCCTTGCTGCTGCTGTGGCCGATCAGCATCGCCGCCACGCACCACGTGGCCAACGACATCGCCAACGAGCCCTATGATCAGGCGCTGGCCGAGAACGTCGGCGCGATCTCGCGCCTGCTGCGGGTCGTCGATGGCCGGGTGACGATCAGCCTGCCGGCTTCGGCCAGAACGATCCTGCATGCGGACGAGCAGGATGAACTGTATTTCCAGGTCAGGAATTCGCAGGGCAAGTTGCTGGCCGGCGACGAGGAGTTGCCCGCGCCTTCCGGAGGGAACGAGCCTGTACTTGCAGAGGTGCGCTTTCGGGATGAACGGCTGGCCGGCGAACCGATCCGGGTGGCTTACAAGGCCCATGAAGTGGAAGCCGGTCAGCGCTGGGTCGTCATCCAGGTGGCGGAAACCCGCCACAAGCGCGAAGCGCTGGCGTCGCGCATCATTTCCGGCGTGCTGTTGCCGCAGTTCGCCATCATTCCGCTTGCCGTCATCCTTGTCTGGCTCGGCCTGTCGCGCGGCTTGCGGCCGCTTTCCCGCTTGCGCGAACGCATGGCCACCCGTCGCCCTGGGGACCTGTCGCCCATCGAAATCCGTCGCGCGCCGGAGGAGTTGCAGCCGATGGTGCGTTCATTCAACGACGTGATGGAGCGGCTGGAGGAAAACCTGCAAGCCCAGCAACGCTTCATCGCCGATGCCGCGCACCAGATGAAGACCCCGGTTACGGGCCTGCGCATGCAGGCCGAGCTGGCAATACGCGAGACCGACCCGGTGCAGCTGCGACGTTCGGTGGAGCAGATCGCGCGAGCGGCCGAGCGGGCGGGCCACCTTATCACCCAGCTATTGACCCTGGCACGGGCCGAGTCCAGCCATGAAAAATTGCATCGCTTCGAGATCGTCGATCTGGAGGCTCTGGCGCGCGACGTTACCTTCGAGTGGGTGGATGCTGCACGGGCAAAGCAAATCGACCTTGGTTTCGAAGGCGGCGAATGGCCGTCGGCGATCGACGGTGTGCCCCTGCTCTTGCGCGAACTGCTCAAGAACGTGCTCGATAACGCCATCAAGTACACCCCGCAGGGTGGTCGGGTCACCGTTCGCGTGATTGCGGCTGAGCACATCATCCTGGAAGTCGAGGATAACGGCATCGGCGTGGCCGAAGAGGACCGGGAGCGGGTGTTCGAGCGCTTCTATCGGGTGCTCGGCACCGAGGCCGACGGCAGCGGTCTCGGTCTCGCCATTTGCCGGGAAATTGCCGAGCTTCACCGCGCTGCAATTTCCTTCCTGGACGGCAGCAACGGCCGCGGCAGCCGTGTCGTGGTGGTCTTTCCTCGCGCTGGCACCAGCCGGGGCTGACCGGCAAGCGCAGTGCCGATGCGGCGCTGCATCATTCCCGTGTAAGGATGGTGTCAGTTTGGCATGTCCAAATCCGCCCCCAGAGCCAGCAATGGCCTAAGCAAGATATATCCAAAGGAGGAGACACTCATGCAACTGACGCAGAAGCATGTCGAGTACTGGAACCGCAACCTCAAGGTTACGGCCATCCTGCTCGCGATCTGGTTCGTCGTGACCTTCGTGTTCGGCTGGTACGCGCGCGAACTCAACGAGATCACGTTCATCGGCCCGCTGGGCTTTTACATGGGCGCCCAGGGCGCACTGATCATCTACGTCGTGATCATCTGGTTCTACGCCCGCTACATGAACAACATGGACAAGGAATACGGCGTCCATGAAGGGGAGGAAGAATAATGGCCAACGTCTCTCAGAAGCAGTTCTTCCAGAACCTGAAGAAGTACTACACCTTCTACACGGGCGGCTTCATCACCTTCGTGGTGATCGTCGGCATCCTGGAGCAGCTCGGTGTGCCGAACAAGGCCCTGGGCTACATGTTCCTGTTCGCCACCATCCTGCTCTACGCCGGCATCGGCTTCATGTCGAAGACGGCGGACGTCGGCGAGTACTACGTGGCCGGCCGCCGCGTGCCTGCCCTGTTCAACGGCATGGCGACCGGCGCCGACTGGATGTCGGCCGCTTCCTTCATCGGCATGGCCGGCACGCTCTACGCGACTGGCTATGACGGCCTGGCCTTCGTGATGGGCTGGACCGGCGGTTACTGCCTGGTGGCCCTGTTCCTGGCGCCCTACCTGCGCAAGTTCGGCCAGTTCACGATTCCGGACTTCCTCGGCGCCCGTTACGGCGGCAACATTCCGCGCACGATCGGCGTCTTCGCCGCGGTGGTCTGCTCCTTCACCTACGTCATCGCCCAGATCTACGGCGTCGGCCTGATCACCAGCCGCTTCACCGGCCTGGAGTTCGGCATCGGCGTATTCGTCGGCCTGGCCGGTATCCTGGTCTGCTCGTTCCTGGGCGGCATGAAGGCGGTGACCTGGACCCAGGTCGCGCAGTACATCATCCTGATCGTCGCTTACATGATCCCGGTGGTCTGGCTGTCGGTGAAGCATACCGGCAACCCGGTCCCGCAGATCTCTGCCTACACCTCGGCCCTGCCCAAGGTGACGGCGCTGGAAAAGGAATTCAACGACAAGACGACGGTCAAGGGCGCCGCCGAAGAATCGGTGCGTGCAATCTTCCGCGAGAAGGCCGCCGCCGCCGACGCCAAGCTGAAAGGTCTGGAAGCCGGCGGTGCTGCGTTCCTCGGTGAGGAGAAGGCGAAGCTGGAAGCCAATGTGGCTGCGTTGAAGGCCGCCGAGGCGCCGGATGGCAAGGCGATCGAGGCCGCCGAGAAGGCTGTCAAGGACTTCCCGGCCGATCCCGCCGCCGCCAAGGCCGCCTGGACCAAAGACAAGGGCATCGGCGCTCGCGCCGCCCCGGTCAAGGCCCATGCCGAGCCCTTCGCCGCCTCCGGCAAGACGCCTGAGGAAATCGACAAGAACCGGACCAAGGCGAAGAAGAACTTCCTGGCGCTGATCCTGTGTCTGATGGTGGGCACCGCCGCGTTGCCGCACATCCTGATGCGCTACTACACGACCCCGTCGGTCAAGGAAGCCCGCGTCTCGGTGTTCTGGTCGCTGTTCTTCATCTTCCTGCTCTATTTCACGGCGCCGACGTTGGCGATCCTGGTGAAGAACGAGATCTACGGCAACCTGGTCGGCACGGCGTTCGCGCAGTTGCCAGCCTGGGTCTCGAACTGGGCCGCGGTCGACAAGACCCTGATGTCGATCGCCGACATCAACAAGGACGGTATCGTCCAGTTGGCGGAAATCGTCATCGGTGGCGACCTCGTCGTGCTGGCGACGCCGGAAATCGCCGGCCTGCCCTACGTGATCTCGGGCCTGGTGGCGGCCGGCGGCCTGGCTGCGGCGCTCTCCACCGCCGACGGTCTGCTGCTGACCATCGCCAACGCCCTGTCGCACGACGTCTATTACAAGATGATCGACCCGAACGCGCCGACGACCCGCCGCCTGGTGGTATCCAAGGCACTGCTGCTCGTGGTGGCATTGATCGCCGCCTACGTGACCAGCCTGAAACCGGGCGACATCCTGTTCCTGGTCGGTGCGGCGTTCTCGCTGGCGGCGTCGGGCTTCTTCCCGGCGTTGGTAGCAGGGGTGTTCTGGAAGCGCGCCAACAAACTGGGCGCCATCGTCGGCATGCTCGCCGGCCTGGGCATCTGCATGTACTACATGTACCTGACCTACCCGTTCTTCGGCGTCAAGGCACCGCTGTGGTGGGACATCAACCCGATCTCCGCCGGCATCTTCGGCATCCCCGCCGGCATCATCGGCGTGATCGTCGGTTCGCTGATCTCGCCGGCCCCGAGCAAGGAAGTCCAGGAACTGGTCGACCACGTGCGCTACCCGAACCTGGAGGGCGACATCAACACCGCCGGTACCTGATTACAAGGATACAAAGGAGGGGGAGGAGGAGACAACTTCCCATTCAAAGCCCGCCGCAAGGCGGGCTTTTTTTGTTTGTAAGGATCGCGATGGCCGC
>JAEHDA010000350.1 GCA_016880655.1 Rhodocyclaceae bacterium | reverse complement strand
GCTCGGCGTCCATCACCGCGTCGGCATCGACGAAGTGGCGTGGCATGGCGACGTAGGCGCCCTTGACCACGCCGACGCCCTGGCCGAGGTCGCAGCTCTCGGCGAGCGAGACGTTGTTCGGGCCGCGTTTCTGCTTCCAGGTTTCCTCGCCCTTCATCTCGAACAGTTCGGCCGGATTGGAGTCCTCCATCTCGGCGCGGAACTTCTCGAACTCCAGCGTCGCGGCGTCCTTTTCTTCGACGACGGGCGCCGGAGCGGCGACCTGTCTTGCGGCTTTGGCCGGCTTCGCCTGCGCGAAAGTCAGTGATGGTGACACGCCGAGTAGCAGCGCCGTGCCGAGTGCGATCGTGATTCTCATGTCCCCTCCGCTGTTAGACCTGCAAGTAGCGCCATCCCTGGTTGAGTCGGGTGGCGATTTCTTCGATTGCCGATGGTACGACGTCCACTTCCGGCAGCAACGTGACCTCCACGCCCCGTTCGCGCATGCGGTTCATGGCCTCGTTGCATGCTATCAGTTTGAGGTTGTGGTGACGGGCGCGAATGGTGGCGACGCGTGCCGCGAGCTGGGCGTTGCCGGATTGCAGCATCCTGATCCCGGTGCCGTTGGCGACCAGTTCGACCTGGAGGATGCCGCCCTCCCGATCGCGTGCCGAGGCGAGCTGTTCCGCCTTGCGCAGGGCCTTGTCGATCTCGATCGGCTCACCCGACACCAGATGCAGCACGACGCGGCCGCCTTTGGCTTGAATGGTCCTCAGTTCCGCACCGGGAATCCAGGACTCGTCGTACTGCTCATGGGCGAGCCACCCCGAACCGGCGCCAACCATCAGCAGCAGGCAGGCGGCGAGAGGCAGGCCGAACATGCGCCAGCGATCCGGCTTCCTTCTTCCGCCGGGTTTGCCGACCAGGGGATGGGCGCTGCGCACGAGCTCCTTGAGGTGCCAGGTTTCGCATACCTTGGCGCGCAGGCGCTCGTCAGCGGCGATCTGTTCCAGCAACTCAGCTTTTTCCGCACCGTCGAGTTCGTTGTCGGCGAAGGCGTTCAGCAGTTCATCGGAGACTTCGCGGTTCATTTGACCCTCGCAATCCGTGGCGCGGCCAACCCGCAGGCGTTCTGGTCGCGCAGACGCTCCTTGAGCGCGCTGCGGGCACGGGACAGCCGGCTCATCACCGTACCGATGGGGATCTCCAGAATCGCCGCCACCTCCGCGTAGGAAAACTCCTCCAGGTCGACCAGGGTCACCACTTCGCGTTGCGCGACGGGCAGTTCGGCAACCGCTTGGCGAACCCGGCGGACGATCTCGCTTTGCAGGTACTCGGTCTCGGGCGAACCGTCGGCGACGAGTACCGCCTCGTCCATCTCGGTGACGTCTTCCATGGGCCGGTGCGCGCGCAAGTGGTCATGCCAGCAATGGGCGAGGATGCCGCACAGCCAGGCATGCAGCGATTCCTCGTCGCGCAACTGGGCGTGGTTGCGCAGGCCCTTGGCCAGGGCGTCCTGGACCAGGTCGTCGGCCAGCGCCCGATTGCGGCACCAGGCATGGGCGAGCCGCCACAGGCGCGGGCGGGATTCCCCAAGCCGCTGCTCGAATTGCCGGGTCCGGCCGATGAATTTCAGAAGGTCCAATGTCGTTCCTCGCTCAGTTAAGGAGTAGACGGACGCACTCGGGAATTTATTCCCGGAAATTGCCGAAGTACAAAAACGAACTCCCCGCGGGCGGGGAGTTCGTTGTCGGCCGGTTCAGTCTCCCGGCCGGCCTGCCCGGACTTCGCGGTCGTTCAGGCGACGACAGCTTCGTCGCTGCGCGTCTCGCCCTTGTTGTCACGCCACTTGATGACAACCTTGTCGCCGGCCTTGGCGCCCTTGACCTTGAAGCCGAACACCGGGTTGCGCGACACGGAGGTGCCGGTCTGGCCCTGGATCACCGTCTTGCCGCCGACCTCGACCCAGATCTGCTGGATGAAGTGGTGCGGAATGGTGTTACCGGCGCTGTCCTTGCGCTGACCGTTTTCCATCGCGTGGCTCATCATCACCTTGATCTCGGCCACGTCGCCCGTCAGTTTGGCGCGGATTTTCATCGGATCTGCCATGATTGTTCCTGTCTGAAGTGTCTTGAGGAAAGGTTGTCGAATCCGATCAGCCGCCGCAGCCGCCGACGGTGACCTTGACTTCCTTCTGGGCCGAATAGAACTTGCCGTCGGCCGTCTTGACCACGGCCTTGACCTGGGTGGTTTCGGCGAGGCGGACGCGCACCTGTAGCTCGGGCATGGCACCGTTCGAGTAGTCGAACGCCGCTGCCAGCGGCAGGGGGTTCTTCAGCGACAGGACAGCGATGGAAATCGTGTTCGGTATGTTGCTGACGACCTCCACCGGGACCACTGCGCCGTTCTCGGCGATGTCAGGGGCCTTGAGCAGGATGTCCTTGCTGTCGGCCGTATTGCTGGCGCCGATGCCCTTCAGGGCGGCGCTGGCTTCCTTGGCATCGAAAGCGGCACGGTTCCATTCCTCGGCGGCGAGTACGCGGGTCGGCTTGAGCAGGCCGGCCGCCAGCGCTGCGGCCAGCACGCCGCCGGCGCCGACGCTCTTCACCATAGATCTGCGAAGCATGTCCATCTGGGAACTACCTCCTTGGGTTGAGTGTTGTCTCGACTCGTAACATCGACGTCAGAAGTGTAGACGTCATTTCGGCAAGCATTATTCCTTAGGTTGCCAGGAAAAATCCATCACACTTTTCTATCGTCCCGCTAATCAGCGCGCCAGTGTCCCGATTTTCCGCCGGACTTCTCCAGCAGCCCCACCTGCTCGATCACCATGCCCCGGTCGACCGCCTTGCACATATCGTAGATCGTCAATAGGGCGACGGTCGCGGCGGTCATGGCCTCCATTTCCACGCCGGTGCGGCCGACCGTCTGGGCGACGGTCTCGCATCCGATCGAGCAGCTTGCCTCGTCCACCGTGAACTCGACGGCCACGCGCGTCAGTGGTATCGGATGGCATAGCGGAATCAGGTCGCCGGCCCGTTTGGCGGCCTGGATGGCGGCAATGCGGGCGATGCCGAGCACGTCGCCCTTCTTCGCGTCACCGGCCTGAATCAGGGCAAGGGTTTCGGGACGCATGCGAATGCGACCCGCGGCTCGCGCAATCCGTTCCGTTTCCGGCTTGCTGCCGACGTCGACCATGTGGGCCTGGCCGGCTGCATCGAAGTGGGTTAGGTCGTTCTGTGACATCTGCTTACAAATCCAGGGCGGGCGTTTCGCCGACAGGCGAACATCGCCATTATCATAGCCTTCATGCGCCTGTTTCGGTTTTCCCCATCCTTGGCCGTCGTGTTGTTCGGACTGGT
>JAEHDA010000060.1 GCA_016880655.1 Rhodocyclaceae bacterium | reverse complement strand
GCGGCGGCGCCGATTTCCGCGGCGATTATCCGGTCGCCTCCTGTCCGTGCGACGACCGCAACCTGCTTTTCCACGTCACCCGCGCCGATGCCGATGCGGGCGACGGTTTCGCGGCGCGCCTGTTCGCGGGCGCGGTGCATGCGGGCGATGCCGTCGACGTCTGGGGGCCCTTCGGCGATTTCGTGCTCGGGCAGGATTCCGGGCGGTCGCTGGCCTTCCTCTGCTGCGACGCCGGCTTCGCGCCGGTGAAGAGCCTGGTCGAGCACGCGCTGGCGCTCGATACCTTCTCCGCCATCGCCGTCTGCTGGGCGGCGACGCGGCCCGGCGGCCACTATCTCGCCAACCAGTGCCGGGCCTGGGCGGACGCGCTGGACAACTTCCGCTACTGCGCCGTCGAGGCGGGAGACGCCGCGGCGGCCGGCCGGTCCGGCGCTGCGGCGCTGGCGACGGAATTGGGGGCGATCGCGGACTCGGAGGTCTACGTCGCGGGCAGCGAGCCCTTCGTCCAGGCGGCGAATGAGGCCTTGCTGGCGGCGGGCCTGACGCAGGACCACATCGTGGCGACGGTGCTGTGATGCGGCCCGCGCAACTTGCCATCATCCTCGACCGCGAGTTCCTGTCGACCGACGCGGGCCACCACACGCCGGTGATGCTGTGGGGTCCGCCCGGCATCGGCAAGTCGCAGCTGGTGGCGCAGATTGCCGCGAAACACGGCGCGCCGATGATCGACATCCGGCTGTCGCAGATGGAACCTTCCGACCTGCGCGGCATTCCCTTCCGCAGCGGCGAGACGGTGGAGTGGGCGGTGCCGGCCATGCTGCCCGACGCGGCCCGGCACGGCGCGCGCGGCATCCTCTTCCTCGACGAGATCACCTCGGCGCCGCCTTCGGTGTCGGCGGCCGCATATCAGTTGATCCTCGACCGCCGGCTGGGCGACTACCGCGTGCCGGACGGCTGGGCGATCTTCGCGGCGGGCAACCGCCAGGGTGACCGCGGCGTGACCTACGCGATGCCCGCGCCGCTGGCCAACCGCTTCTCCCATTTCGAATTCGCGGCGCATCTCGACGACTGGGTGGCCTGGGCCTACGGCGACGGCATCGACGAGCGGCTGATCGGCTTCCTGCGTTTCAAGCCGGAACTGCTGTTCGATTTCGACCCGTCCCGCGCCGAGATGGCCTTCCCCAGTCCGCGTTCGTGGGAGTTCGCCCACCGCGCGTTGCAGAAGTTCGCCGACCGGCCCGACCTGCTGGCCGGCGCGCTCTCGGCCTGCGTCGGCCAGGCGGCGGGCATCGAGTGCGCCGCCTACGTCGGGAGCCTCGACCGCCTGCCCGACATCGATGCCATCGTTGAGGGACGACCCGCGGAGGTGCCGACCGAGATCGACCTGCAATATGCCGTCGCCGCCGCGCTGGCCGGCCGTGCCCTGCGCGCGAAAGTCAGCCGCGGCGACACGCCGCCTGCCTGGGGAAACATCCTCGACTACGCGGCGAGGCTGCCGCTGAAGGAGATGGGCGTGATGCTGGTGTCCGACATGTACCGCGGCATCGGCCAACCGCTGGTCGTCGTGCCCCGGTTCGCAGCCTGGGCCGGCATCGTGGCGGACCTGATGCTCTACGACTAGCCGCCGGGACCGTGGGCTAGAATGCCCGCAGAACAATAAAGGGACAGGTCGGGCGATGCGTATCCGCAGCTTCATCATGTCGGCGTCGGCGCTGGTTGCCGTCGCGTTTTTTTCGATCGGCTACTTCGCCATCAGCCGCATCCTCGAACACTCGGTACGCGAGGACGCCCGCCAGTCGTCCGCGGCCACCGCCCGGATCGCCTTCGCCAGCATGTACGAGCTGATGAGCACCGGCTGGAACCGTCACCAGGCGGAACAATTCCTCCAGGCGGTGCGCGATGCCGCGCGCGACACCTCGAGCCACGTGGAAATCTACCGCGGCCCGGTCGTCGCCGCGGATTACGGCGAGATCAATCAGCCGCCGCTCGATGACGCCCTGCGGCGCGTGCTTGCGGGCGGGGCGGCCGCGACCGAGTCGGCGGGCAACAGCATCCGCTACCTGATGCCGCTGGTCGCCGACCAGCGCTGCCTGAGCTGCCATGCCAGCGCCCGGGAGGGAACGACGCTGGGCGCGATCGAAGTGCGCCAGGACTTCGCCGAGCTGATCGCCGCGGCCAACCGCGAATTCCTGCTCTGGCTGCTCGCCGTTGCGCCGCTGGCCATGGCGATTACCGCCGCGGTGGTCTGGCGGGTCAATCGGCGGCTGGAGCAGTCGATCGAAGTGGTCGACGCGGCGGTGACGCAGGTCGAGGCGGTGGCCGATTTGCGCAAGCTCCAGTTCGAGCGCCACGACCTCGGCTTCGAGGAGCTCAACCGGCTGTTCGGCCATCTCGGCGACCTGATCGCCAAGCTGCGCGCGGTGGCGGTGGACAAGGACGTGCTGCGTTTCGAGATCGGCCTGCTGGAGAAATTCGTCATCACTTCCGACGTGGTGCGGGACTGGGGCGAGTATGTGGCCCGGCTGCTCGACGATATCAACGAGGTGATGCCCACGCCCGTGATGTTCTCGGTGTTCCAGGTCGGCGACGAGATGCTCGAGGTCGAGACCTTCTGGTCGCGTTCGCCGGACCAGGCCACGCGGGCGATGGTCGAGGCCGAGGTGCGGCGCATGATCGACCTCGACGGCCGCTTCCACGGCGGCGCGGACGTCGCGATGCATCACCATGCCCCGGTCCGCGGCGAGCCGCTGGTCATGGACCTGGCGACATTTGCCCTGCATACGAAATCGCTCGTGGTCGACCAGCCGAAGATCGGCGGCATCGTCGGCATCGGCGTCAATTCCGACATCATCGAGGACGACACCGTGCGGCTGGTGACCGACAGCATCCTGTCGACCATGCTCAACGTCGTCGGTTCGGTGAAGGCGATCCACAAGTACACCTGCGACATGGAGTACTACGCGACCCGCGATCCGCTGACCGACCTCTACAACCGGCGCGTGTTCTGGGAACTGCTCCAGTATGAAGTGGCGCGGGCGCAACGCCACGGCCACGAGTTCGCCGTGCTGCTGGTGGACCTCGACAACTTCAAGCTGATCAACGACAACTTCGGCCACGCGACCGGCGACATCTACCTCCAGTCGGTCGCGAAGGCCATGAAGAAGACGCTGCGCCCGGGCGACATCTTCGCCCGCTACGGCGGCGACGAATTCGTCGCCCTGTTGCCGGAGATCACTTCCGATACCGCCACCGCGGTTGCGCAGCGGGTGCTGGAGGTCGCGGCCGCGGTCGAGCATTTCACGCCCGACGGCAGCCGCGTGGCGGGGAGCGTTTCCATCGGCATGGCGATCTACCCGCTGCATGCCGACAACGCCAAGGACCTGTTCCTGTTTGCCGACAACATGATGTACAGGGCCAAGGAGGCCGGCAAGCACCAGGTCGGCGTGCCGGGCGAACAGGAGGTGGCCGAGATCTTCCGCGACATGACCGCGACCACGATGATGGTGCTCAAGGCCATCAACGAGCGGCGCATCGTGCCCTTCTTCCAGCCCATCCTCGACACGTCCGGCAACCACATCGCCGGCTTCGAGGTGCTGTCGCGCCTGGAGCAGGACGACGGCACGCATCTGGAGGCGGGCCGCTTCATCGAATACGCGGAAAAGGCAGGCGCCATCCACCGCCTCGACACCATGGTCATGGAGCAGGCGCTGCGCAAGCTCGCCGCGAGCGACTTTGCCGGCTACCTGTTCATCAACCTGTCGCCGCGGGCGCTGGCCGTCGCGGACTTCCTCGCGACGCTCAAGCGGACGGTCGCCGAAGCCGGCGTCGACCCGCGCCAGATCGTGTTCGAGATCACCGAGCGAGATACGGTCAGGAACATTTCGATCCTCGAACGCATGGTCGGCGAACTGAAGGCGGACGGCTTCAAACTCGCCATCGACGACTTCGGCTCCGGCTTCTCGTCCTTCCAGTACCTGCGCCGGCTGCCGGTCGACTTCGTCAAGATCGAAGGCGATTTCATCGTCAATATCCTCGAGAACGAACGCGACCGCGCCTTCGTCCAGACCATCTGGCGGCTGGCGGCGGATTTGAAGATCCAGGTCATCGCCGAGCATGTCGAGGGCATCGAGGTGCTCGAGGAGCTCAAGCGCATCGGCATCGAGTTCGCGCAGGGCTATTACATCGGCCGGCCCGGCGGCGCGCTGGGAGGCAAGGCTTGACCGACGGCGCGGACGCCCTTGCGGCGGATCGCCTGAGCGCCGCGCGGACGCGGCTGATTCTCGACAAGCCCTTCCTGGGCGCACTGGCGATGCGCTTGCCGCTGGTCGCCGCGGGGGCGTGGTGCCGGACCACGGCGTCCGATGCGCGCGCGCTTTACTACAATCCACAGTGGATCGCCGACCTGTCCGTCGGCCAGGTCCAGTTCGTCCTGGCCCACGAGGCGCTGCATTGCGCGCTCGGCCATTTCGCGCGGCGCGGCCATCGCGTCAAGCGCCTCTGGGATCTCGCCTGCGATTTCGCCGTCAATCCGCTACTGGTGGCCGAAGGCCTGACGCCACCCGCCGAGGCAGTGGTGCCGGATCTCTACGCCGGCATGGCGGCGGAGGAAATCTATCCCTGTCTCGACGATACGCTCGACAAGGAAACCCTGGACGACCACATCTGGGACGGCGAAGACGGCGGGCAGGGCGCAAGCGGGAGCAACGACGCGCAGGGCCATGGCGGCGGCAGTCGGCAGGAGCCGGATTCGGCGGCCGGTGGCGCCGCGCCGAAGGCACCGCCATCGCCGTTGTCCGGCCGCGACAAGGACCAACTGGAGCAGCAGTGGCAACGCCACCTGGCCGCCGCCGCGCAGCGGGCGCGCGAGGCGGGCAAGCTCTCCGGGCAGATGGCGCGGCTTGCCGATGCGGCGCTGGCGCCTCAGGTCTCGTGGCGCGCGCTGCTGGCGCAATACCTCTCCCAGGTCGCGCGGGAGGATTACAGCTACCAGCGACCGCAGCGACGCGGCAGCGGTGCGGGGGAGGCGATCCTGCCGAGCCTGCGCAGCCAGGCCGGCGAACTGGTCGTCGCGCTGGACATCTCCGGCTCGGTCGGCGCGGCCGACCTGGCGCAGTTCGTCGGCGAACTGAACGCCATCAAGGGCACGCTGCCGGTGCGCATTACGCTGCTTGCCT
This sequence comes from Rhodocyclaceae bacterium, assembly GCA_016880655.1. Classification (GTDB taxonomy): domain Bacteria; phylum Pseudomonadota; class Gammaproteobacteria; order Burkholderiales; family Rhodocyclaceae; genus Fen-999. The sequence continues at coordinate 1,171 of JAEHDA010000060.1, read as the reverse complement.
GCGATGCGGCGCTGGCCCCCGGCGGGCCGTGGCGCTTCGATCCCTGGCAGGCGCTGGAACTGCCGCGCAAGTTCGAGGGTGGCGGCGGTACCGATTTCGCGCCAGTGTTCGACTGGGTGAGGAAGGAAGGCCTGCGGCCTGACGCGCTGATTTATTTCACCGACGCCGATGGCGCCTTTCCCGGCGCTGCGCCCGACTATCCGGTGATCTGGCTGGTCAAGGGCAGCAAGCCCGTGCCGTGGGGGCGGCGGGTGCCGCTGAGCTGAGATACCCCGGAAAAGATTGGAGGCTGCGGCGGCTTGGCGCATTGTTGGGCCCAGTTCCCAACACGCCAAGCCACGGCAGCCTCCGGGTTGATCTATGTCGAAAGTAATGTAGGGGATACTTTCGATGGTGTCAACAATGTTCAGCGAACGTTAATACTGACGCAATATCCGGTCGGTGGTCAAGCCCGGAAGTCACGGCATCCACCCGGGAACCCGACCCTTGGGGTGCGGCGGTTTCCGCTTGACGCCGGGCCCAGTTCCCGGCACGCGTAGCCGCGGCAACCCCAAGGTGAACCTCTGCGCTGCCCAGTTCAGCCGAGGCGGGTGTGGTGCAATGAGACCATATAACTATCGCGGCTTCCACCGTCGCGCGTGGACGACAACGGGTGCGCCCTTCGATATAGATCAATGGCGATATAAGAATCGCCGATACGGCGCCTTTGCCGCGCGGTGCTATGTTCGGTGCGTGGCAATCGAACTGGCAACCGAAGATGGACTGCGCCTCGCCGTGCTGATGGTCGGCGAGGTGCATGCCGTGCGCATCGATGAAGGTGCGTTGACGCTCTACGCCCTGACGCCGAAGGGCGAGGCGCGCGTGCCGCTGAATCCGACCTGCCGTCCGGAGGCTTATCTCACCCGCGTGCGCGAAACCCTGGGCGGCCACGCGCTCGGTTCGCCCGGCGGCTATCCGGTGCATCTGCGCCACTGGACGCGCATGGGCCAGGCCAGCCCGAAGAATCTGGAAGCCCTGCTCAAGCTGGGCGAGCCGGAAGCGGTGGCGGCGGTGGCCCATGCGCCGGGTCTGACCGACGAGCTGGCGCGCCGTGGCTGGTGGGCGCTGCCGACCGTCGAGGTGGCGCGCGTGATGCTCGCGCACCCGGCGGTGCGCGCGGGAACGATGGGGC
>JAEHDA010000059.1 GCA_016880655.1 Rhodocyclaceae bacterium | reverse complement strand
GGGATAGCTCACCGCCAGGAACACGGCCACCAGCGCGAGCTGCCAGACCAGCTTCGACAAGGGCAGGATCAGCAGCGCGGCGCACAGCGTCAGCACCGTCGCCAGCGCCAGCGCCTCACGCACGCTGACCCTGCCGGACGTCAGCGGCCGCTCCTTGGTCCGTTCGACGTGGCGATCGAACTCGCGGTCGGCGTAGTCGTTCACCACGCAGCCGGCCGAGCGCATCAGCACGGTGCCGAGAATGAATATCCAGGCCAGCATCCAGCCCGGCTGGCCGCGGGACGCGATCCACAGCGCCCACAGCGTCGGCCACAGCAGCAGCAGGATGCCGATGGGCTTGTCGAGCCGCATCAGCCTCTCGTAGAGGTCGAGCTTCTGCTTGATAAGTGCAAAATTCATGGCGCGGATTCTAATGCCGCGCGCCGGCCGCGCTCGGCATCGACGCCGCGCAGGATGGCCAGTCCAGCCACGAAGTAGCCGCCGGTGACGAGAATCGCCAGGCGATGGTCGCCGCCCGTGATCCAGGTCACCGCGCCGTAGGTGAGCGGCCCGAGCACCGACGAGAACTTCACGGCGAGGCCCCACAGGCCGAAGAACTCCGCGTGGCGTGCGGGCGGCGCCAGCGCGCCGACCAGCGCCCGCGCCGCCGACTGGCTGGCGCCGAGGCAGAAGCCGGCAATGTTGGCGGCGACCCAGAACATCGCCGCGCCTTCCGCCTGCCAGGCCAGCAGCACCATGACGATCCAGCCGACCAGCGTGAGCCGGATCGCCTGCACATGGCCGATGCGGTCTTCGAGGTGGCCGAAGGCGAAGGCGCCGATCGCCGCCGTGACGTTCACGAGGAAGACGAGCTTGATGGTATCCGCCGTCCGGAAGCCCATCGCCTGCTCGGCGTAGATGGCGGCGAGCGCGATCACCGCCTGGATGCCGGCCTGATAGAAGACGATGCAGAACATGAAGCGGCGCATGTCCGGATAGTGGCGGGCGCGCTGCCATGTCTCGCGCAAGCGCTCGAAGGCGGCGCTGAATCCCAGGGCACCGGGGATGCGATCGACCGGCAGGGGCGTCGCCCGCTCGCGCAGGAACAGGAAGGTCGGCAAGCTGGCGGCCGCGAACAGCGCCGCCGTGATCAGCATGGTGACGGGCACGAATTGCGCCGCGCCCTGCCCCTGGCCCTGCGCCCAGGTGACGTAGGCCAGGCAGGCGCCGAGGCCGAACAGGCCGCCGAGGTAGCCGAGGCTCCAGCCCCAGCCAGAGACCTTGCCGAGGCTGTCGCTGTCGGCGAGTTCGGGCAGGAAGGCGGCGATCAGGTTCTCGCCGCTGCCGAAGCAGTAGTTCGACAGCACCAGGAACAGCACGGCGACCACCAGCCCGCCCGGCCCGGCCAGCGAGAGTCCTGCCGTGCCGAGCACGCAACCGACCGTGGTCAGCGCCAGCCAGCGCTTCTTCGCGGCGCGGGCGTCGGCGTGCGCGCCGATCAACGGCGCGGTCAGCATGATCAGCAGATAGGACACCGACAGCGCCAGCGTCCACGCGAAGGTCGCCCAGGCCGCGTTGCCCGCGACTACCGAGACGAAGTAAGCATTGAAGATGGCCGTGATGACCACCGTCGTATAGCCCGAGTTGGCGAAGTCGTACATCGCCCAGGCCCAGACCTCGCGCTTGTTGACGCCTTGCGCCAGTACTCTTCCATTCATGCCTTCAACAACTCCTCTTTGCCTGCCAGCCAGCGCTTGAGATGCGCCTCGGCGGCCTGCGGAAAATCGCGCAGCAGCAACTCCGCCGCGGCGCGCGCTTCTTCCACCATCTGCGTGTCCTCCAGATCGGCGAAGCGCAGCAGCGGCGCGCCGCTCTGCCGCTTGCCGATGAACTCGCCCGGCCCGCGCAGGTGCAGGTCCAGGCGCGCGATTTCGAAGCCGTCGTTGTTCTCGTAGATGATCTTCAGCCGCGCCCGCGCCGTCTCGCCGAGCGGTTGCGCGTAGAGCAGGATACACGCCGAATCGGCCGTGCCGCGCCCCACCCGGCCGCGCAGCTGGTGCAGTTGCGAAAGACCGAAGCGCTCCGCATGTTCGATCACCATCAGGCTCGCGTTGGGCACGTCGACGCCGACCTCGATCACCGTCGTCGCCACCAGCAACTGCACCTCGTTACGGGTGAAGGCCGCCATCACCGCTGCCTTCTCGGCGGCCTTCAGCCGGCCGTGTACGAGTCCGACCTTCAGATCGGGCAATTCGGCAGCAAGCCGCTCCCAGGTCTCCTGCGCGGTCTTCAGTTGCAGCGCCTCGGACTCCTCGATCAGCGGACACACCCAGTAGGCTTGACGTCCCGCGCGGCAGGCATCGTGCACGCGGCCGATCACCTGGTCGCGGCGACCTTCGTCCACCAGCTTGGTCACTACCGGCGTGCGGCCGGGTGGCAGTTCGTCGAGCACCGAGACGTCGAGGTCGGCGTAGTAGCTCATCGCCAGCGTGCGCGGGATCGGCGTCGCCGACATCGTCAATTGGTGTGCGCTCTGGCCCTTCTTCTTCAGCGCCAGCCGTTGCTGCACGCCGAAGCGGTGCTGCTCGTCGACGATGGCGAGGCCGAGCTTCGAAAACTCGACGCCACCCTCGATCAACGCGTGGGTGCCCACCGCTATCGGCGTATCACCGCGACTGACTTTCTCGCGCCAGGCATCGCGCGCCTTCTTCTTCACGCTGGCGGCGAACCAGGCGACCTCGATGCCCAGCGGTTCCAGCCACGCAGCAAGCTTGCGGTAGTGCTGCTCGGCGAGGATCTCGGTCGGCGCCATCAACGCAGCCTGATGGCCCGCTTCCACGGCTTGCAGCATGGCCAGCGCGGCGACCACCGTCTTGCCGCTGCCGACGTCGCCTTGCAGCAGGCGCGCCATCGGGTGCGCTTGCCCGAGGTCGGCGGCGATCTCGTGCCAGACGCGCTGCTGCGCGCCGGTGAGCTTGAACGGCAGGCTGGCGAGCAGCCGCTTGGTCAGTTCGCCCGTGCCCTGGAGCACCGGCGCGCCGCGCGCCCGCCGCGCCGTGTAGGCGCGCCGCAGCGAGAGCTGCTGTGCGAGCAGTTCGTCGAAGGCGATGCGCCGCCAGGCCGGGTGGTGGCGCGCCTCGATATCGGCCAGCGACACGTCGGGCGGAGGCTGGTGCAGGAAGCGGATGCTGTCGCCAAACTCAGCCGTGGCAGCACGCCGCCTCAGGATGTCTGGCAGCGTGTCGCGCAGTTGTCCCTGCTGGTCCGCATCGTCCAGCGCGCGCCGGATCAGCTTGCGCAGCACGGATTGGCCGAGGCCGGCAGTGGTCGGGTAGATCGGCGTCAGGCGGTCGGGCAGCGGCACACTTCCTGGCTGGCCATGGATGACGCGAAAGCGCGGATGCACCATCTCGTCGCCGAAGAACCCGCCGCGTAGTTCGCCGAACACGCGCAGCCGCGCGCCGGTCGCCAGCGCCTTCTGCTGGCTCGGGTAGAAGTTGAGGAAGCGCAACACCAGATCGCCAGTCTCGTCGCGCACGCGGGCCACCAGTTGCCGACGCGGGCGATACGCGACCTCGCACGACACGACCTCC
>JAEHDA010000349.1 GCA_016880655.1 Rhodocyclaceae bacterium | reverse complement strand
GGCCTCGAGCACCTTGACGCGCACCGCCTGGCCTTCCTTGAGGTAGTCGGAGACCTGGTTGACGCGCTCGTTGGCGATCTGCGAGATGTGCAGCAGGCCGTCCTTGCCCGGCAGGATCTGCACGATGGCACCGAAATCCAGCAGGCGCAGCACGGTGCCTTCATAAACCCTGCCGACCTCGACCTCGGCGGTGATGTCCTCGATGCGCTTCTTCGCCATGGCGCCGGCCTCGGCGCTGACGGAGGCGATGGTCACGGTGCCGTCGTCGTTGATGTCGATGACGGCGCCGGTCTCCTCGGTCAGGGCGCGAATCACGGAACCGCCCTTGCCGATCACGTCGCGGATCTTCTCGGGGTTGATCTTCATGGTGATGAGGCGCGGCGCGTAGGTGGAGATCTCGCTCGGCGCATTCATCGACTGCTTCATCAGGCCGAGGATGTGCATGCGGGCCTCGTTGGCCTGCGTCAGCGCGACATGCATGATTTCCTTGGTAATGCCCTGGATCTTGATGTCCATCTGCAGGGCAGTGACGCCGTTGTCGGTGCCGGCCACCTTGAAGTCCATGTCGCCGAGGTGGTCCTCGTCGCCGAGGATGTCGGTCAGCACGGCGAAACGGTTGCCTTCCTTGATCAGGCCCATGGCGATGCCGGCGACGTGCGCCTTGAGCGGCACGCCGGCATCCATCAGCGCCAGCGAGCCGCCGCAGACGGAGGCCATGGAGCTGGAGCCGTTCGACTCGGTAATTTCCGAGACGACGCGCATGGTGTAGCTGAACTCCTCGGGGGACGGCAGCACCGCCAGCAAGGCGCGCTTGGCCAGGCGGCCGTGGCCGATCTCGCGGCGCTTCGGCGAACCGACGCGTCCCGTCTCGCCGGTGGCGAACGGAGGCATGTTGTAATGGAGCATGAAGCGGTCGCGGGACTCGCCCTGCAGGGCGTCGATGATCTGCTCGTCGCGGCCGGTGCCCAGCGTGGCCACCACCAGCGCCTGCGTTTCGCCGCGCGTGAACAGCGAGGAGCCGTGGGTGCGCGGCAGCACGCCGTGGCGGATCGCGATCGGACGCACGGTGCGCGTGTCGCGACCGTCGATGCGCGGCTCGCCGTCGAGGATCTGGTTGCGCACGATTTTCGCTTCCAGGTCGAAGAAGACGTTCTTGACGTGATTGATCTCGGTCGGGCCTAGCGGCGTTGCGGCGGCCTGCGAGACGGCTTCGACGACGCGTTTGCGCAGCTCATTGACCTTCTGCGTGCGCAGCTGCTTCTGCGTGAGCCGATAGGCGTCGCGCAACTCGGCTTCGGCCAGTTCGGCAACCTTGGCGATCAGCGCCTCGTCCTTGGCCGGCGGCTGCCAGTCCCACTCGGGTTTGCCGGCGACTTCCACCAGTTCGTTGATGGCGTTGATGGCGTTCTGCATCTGGTCGTGGCCGAAGACCACGGCGCCGAGCATGACGTCCTCGGACAGTTCCTGCGCTTCGGATTCGACCATCAGCACGGCGGACGCGGTGCCGGCGACGACCAGGTTGAGCTGGCTGTCCTTGAGTTCGGAGATCGTCGGGCACAGGACGTACTGGCCGTTGATGTAGCCGACGCGGGCGGCGCCGATCGGGCCGTTGAAGGGTATGCCGGAAATCGACAGCGCGGCCGAGACGCCGATCATCGCCGGGATGTCGGGATCGATCTCGGGGTTGCTCGACAGCACGG
>JAEHDA010000348.1 GCA_016880655.1 Rhodocyclaceae bacterium | reverse complement strand
GTGAGCACGACGAAGGGATACTCGACGCGCCAGTCGGTGGCGTCGGTGACGTGCGAGACGCGGGCGAGGCCGTCGAAGGCGATGTTGTCGCAGCGCGTGTGGCGGCACAGCACCTTCCTGACCTTCTTGCGCAGTGCCTCGGTGTCGTCGAACCAGTGCTCGAAGCTTGCCACCGCCGCGTGCGCGGCGACCAGCAGCGTCGCCACGGCTTCATTGCCGGCGCGGCGCTTCTCGATCTCGGACAGGCGGTGGCGCAGCGCGCCGACCAGGGCCGCCCGCCGCTCGCGGTTGGCGAGCAGGTCGTCTTCCAGGTACGGGTTACGGCGCACTACCCAGATGTCGCCGAGCACTTCATAGAGCATGCGCGCCGAGCGGCCGGTGACGCGCTGGCTGCGCAATTCGTCGAGCACCGCCCAGGGCTCGGCGCCGAGCAGGCGGATGACGATCTCGCGATCGGAGAACGACGTGTAGTTGTAGGGGATTTCCCTTAAACGGGCACTCATGCGGCGAAGCGTCGACCAAAGGTTGCTATTCTAGGGCCATTCGCTGCACCGCAAAAACCCCAACAGCCTTGAGCCGATCCATTCTCCGCCGCGTCGTCCGCCTTGCCTGGCCCGTGCTGGTGGCCCAGATGGCGGTGGTCGGCAGCGGCGTCATCGACACCATGATGGCCGGCCGGCTTTCGGCGCTCGACCTCGCCGCGGTGGGGATCGGTACGGCGATCTACATCACGGTGTTCATGACCGCCATGGGCGTGCTGATGGCGCTGACACCGACGGTGGCGCAGCATTTCGGCGCGGGCCGCTACGCCGAGATCGGCGAGGACGTTCGGCAGTCAGCCTGGCTGGCCATGCTGCTGGCGGCCGTCGGCATCCTGCTCTTGCGCCATCCCGAGCCCTTCCTGGCGCTGGCGCAACTCACGCCCGCCATGGAGGTCAAGGTGCGCGCCTACCTCGACGCCATTTCCTGGGGCATGGCGCCGGCCATGGCCTTCCGCATCTTCTACGGCTTCATGTCCGGCATCGGCCGGCCGCGCGCCATCATGGCCTTCAACCTGACGGGCCTGGCCGCCAAGGTGCCGCTCAACGCGCTCTACATGTACCAGTTCGAGATGGGCGCGACCGGTTGCGCCGCCTCGACGGCGACCATCTCCTGGCTGACGACGATCCTAGCCTGGAGCTGGTATGCGCGGCAGGCGGACTGCACGCAATTCGGCGTGCTGTCGCGGCTGACTTTGCCCAGGCCGGCCGCGATGCTCGCACTGGCGCGCCTCGGCCTGCCCATCGGCCTGACACTGCTGGTCGACGTCACCGCCTTCACCTTCATGGCGCTATTCATCGCCCGCCTCGGGCCGACCATGTCGGCAGCGCACCAGATCACGGCCAACCTGACCATCCTGATCTTCATGATCCCGCTCTCGATCGGCCATGCCGCGCTGGTGCTGGCCGGGCATGCGCTGGGTGCGGGCGATCCCGTCACCGCACGGCGCACGGGCCTGATGGGCCTCGCGCTCGGCGTCGGCGTGTCCTCGCTGGTCAGTCTCGGCCTCTGGCTGGGCGCGGCGCGAATCGCGGCAATCTATACGCCGGACGCCGCCGTGCGTGCCGCCGCGGCCGGGCTGATCGCCATCATCGCCGCCTATCACCTCGCCGATGCGATCCAGACGGTGGTCGTGAACGTGCTGCGCGGCTACAAGAAGACGGTGGTGCCGATGGCCGTGTATGTCGTGTCCCTGTGGGGCGTCGGCCTGGGCGGCGGCTATCTCCTTGGGCTCACCGACCTGCTCGGCCCGGCGCGCGGCGCGGCCGGGTTCTGGATCGCGGCGACCGCCAGCCTGCTGCTGGCCGGCGCGGTGGTGCTCGCCTACTTCCTCTCCGTATCTCAGAAGGCGCCGGCGCCGGCCATCACTACGCCGTAGCGCAGCCCCTTGCCCAGCGCCATCCAGAGCGCGCATTGCAGCCAGGGCAGGCGCAGCCAGCCGGCGGCGGCGCAGAGCGCGTCGCCGACGATCGGCGCCCAGGCGAGGATCAGGATGGGCGCGCCGTGGCGTGCCACCACGGCTGACTTTTGCGGCAGCTTCTTCTCCGGCAGCAGTCGCGCCATGCCATAGGTGGTCATGCCGCCCAGCGTGTTGCCGACGGTGGCAAGGATGAAAGCCGTTGTCGCCTGTTCCGGGTGCAGTTTCACCAGCGCGAACAGCACGGCCTCCGAGCCGCCGGGCAGCAGCGTCGCGGCGAGGAAGCTGGAGAGAAACAGGCCGGCCAATTCCATGGCCGCATGTTACCTGCTAGTCTTGCGCACTTCCCCGAAGAACAAGTGGCCATGCACCCCGACTACCTGGAAAGAATCCTCAACGCCCGCGTGTACGACGTGGCGGTCGAGACGCCGCTTGAGCCGGCGCCGAATCTTTCGACGCGCACCGGCAATCGCGTGCTCCTGAAGCGCGAGGACATGCAGCCGGTGTTCTCCTTCAAGCTGCGCGGCGCCTACAACAAGATGGCGCACCTGACGACCGCGCAGAAGAAGCGCGGCGTCATCGCCGCTTCGGCCGGCAACCACGCCCAGGGCGTGGCGCTGTCGGCGCGCAGGCTCGGCTGCCGGGCGGTGATCGTCATGCCGACCACCACGCCGCTGATCAAGATCGATGCCGTGAAGAAGCATGGCGACGCCATGATCGAGGTGGTGCTGGCCGGCGAATCGTACGACGAGGCCTACGCGCATGCGCTGGAACTGGAGAAGAAGCAGAAGCTGACTTTCGTCCATCCCTACGACGATCCCGACGTGATTGCGGGGCAGGGCACCATCGCGGTGGAAATCCTGCGCCAGCATCCCGATCCCATCGACGCGGTGTTCTGCTGCATCGGCGGCGGCGGCCTGATCTCCGGCGTGGCCGCCTACATCAAGCGCCTGCGGCCGCAGACGAAGATCATCGGCGTCGAGGCGACGGATGCCGACGCGATGGCGAAATCGCTCGCCGCAGGCAAGCGCGTGCGGCTCGATACGGTCGGCCTGTTCGCCGACGGCGCGGCGGTGAAGTACGTTGGTGCCGAGACCTTCCGCCTCTGTCAGCAGTACGTCGACGAGGTGGTGCTGGTCGACACCGACGCCATCTGCGCGGCGATCAAGGATGTCTTCGAGGACACCCGCTCGATCCTGGAACCGGCCGGCGCGCTGGCGGTGGCCGGCGCCAAGGCCTGGGCCAAGGCGACGGGGGCGCACGGCAGAACGCTGGTCGCCGTGGCCTCGGGCGCCAACATGAACTTCGACCGCTTGCGCTTCGTTGCCGAACGCGCCGAGGTCGGCGAGCAGCGCGAGGCCGTGCTGGCGGTGACGATTCCCGAGAAGCCCGGTTCCTTCCGCAAGTTCTGTAGCCTGATCGGCAAGCGCGCCGTCACCGAGTTCAACTACCGCTACTCGGACGCGAAGGAGGCGCACGTCTTCGCCGGCGTGCAGGTCGCCGACCGCGCCGAGTCGCTCAAGCTGGTCGAAGCGCTGAAGAAGCACGGCCTGCCGACGCTCGACCTCACCGACGACGAGATGGCCAAGCTGCATGTGCGCCACATGGTCGGCGGGCGCGCGCCCGGCCTCACCGACGAAGTGCTCTACC
>JAEHDA010000058.1 GCA_016880655.1 Rhodocyclaceae bacterium | reverse complement strand
TGCTGTTCATCAGCCCGATGATCTGGATTTCCGGGTGGGCCTACATCTTCTACGGCACCTGGCACGACTGGGGCTGGGACAAGTACCTGTCGCTGGAATGGGTGGCGTTCTTCCACACCATGGCCGCCTTCATGATGCTGGTGTTCCTGATCGCCCACCTGTACCTGACCACCGCCGGCCACACGCCGACTGCGCACATCAAGGCGATGGTCACAGGCTGGGAAGAAGTGGATGCCGAAGAGCCGGTAGAGGCGAAGAAAGCCTGACACTCATCCGCGTGCAAGCGAAAAGGCCGCCCGCCACGATGTGCGGGCGGCCTTTTTCTTGCCCGGAAACTAACGGCCCTTGGTGATCTTGTAGCTGCCGTCCGGATTGAACTGAACGTCGGCATCGAGGAAATAGGCATTCACCTCGGGCCGGATCAGCTTGACGGTATCGTAGGCCTCGCCGGCCCGGCCGCCCGTGCCGCAGAAGAACAGCACCGGCTTGTCCTTCGGCAGTTCGTCCATGCGCTTCTCGAGTTGATTGATCGGGATGCTGATCGCCCCCTTGATCGTCGCCGCGGCGAACTCCTTCGTATCGCGAACATCGACGAACAAGGCCTGGGCCGAAGACTCCTGGAAGATCTTGTCGAAGGACACCGCACTGATGGTGCCCTTGTCCTTGCCCGGGACGATCTCGATCGTCTTCTGCATCATCTGGCCGGCCATGTTGGCCATCGCCGCCGGCATCGCCATCATGCCGGCCGCAGCCGTCGAGATTGCCTCGGGGAAGGCCTTGCTCCAGGCCGGGAAGCCTTCGCTGTAGGTTTTCACCGCCGAATAGCCGAGTTCGCGCGCCTTCGTCGCCGACTTGTCGGACAGGACGCAATCGAGCCCGCCGCAGTAATAGATCAGCGGCGTTGCCTTGTCCGCGGGCAGCTTGTCGAGGTGCTTGTCGAATTCGGTGTCCGGTATGTTGATCGCGCCCGGAATCGCGCCCTTCTCGAAGACACGCTTCGGCCGTGCATCGATCAGCGCCACCTTCTCCTTGTCGTCGAGCAGCTTCTTGACGTAGGCCGTGCTCACCGACAGCGGCAGGCCGCGCTTGGTCCACGCGGGTTCGCCCTCGGCATAGACCTTGATGTTCGTATAGCCGATCGCCTCGGCCTTCTTCGCCGACTCGTGGCTGAGCATGCAGTCCAGCCCGCCACAGTAGAAGATCAGCAGCTTGCTCTTGTCCTCCGGCAGGAGATGCTTCGACTTCTCGAACTGGGTATCCGGAATGTTGATCGCACCCGGAATGTGGCCGACGTCGTAACGGCGCGCGGCCGGCCGCGAATCGATGATCGTCACGTCCTTGCGCGGCGGAATCTGCGCGTATTCCTTGACGAAGTCGGTATCGACGATGTGCTTGTACCAGCCCAGGGAGGGCTGGGCGCCTACCGCCACGGCGATGCCGAACTGCGCTGCCTCGGGAATCGGCGCGAATGTTGCGGCTAGCGGGAACGTCGCCGCGACAGCCAGGACCAGCAACTTGCGGACATGCGTGTTCTTCATGGTGAGCCCCCCTATAGAACCGTAAACTTTTCCGTTGATTCGTTATAGCGAACGAACAGGTACCAGACCAGCAGAACGCCGAAGCCGACCAGGAAGGTCCAGCCCCAGCCGCCCATCGCGTCAGGCAGGAAGACCTGGGCGCCGACCTTCGTTTCGTCCAGCATGGTGTCGATGTTCTGCTCGGGCGTCAGCAGGTCCCAGCGCTTGACGAAGGCGGAGAAGCTGGAGCCGCCCCAGGCGAAGAAGAAGCCGGCCACCCAGAGCTTCAGGTGTCCTTCGCCCATGCGCCACAACGCGCCGGAGGCGCAGCCGCCCGCGAAGATCATGCCGATGCCGAAGATCGTGCCGCCGAGCAGCGAGCCCATCCAGAAGGTCGAGGGAATCGCGATGTACGGATCCATGATCTTCTTGTCGAACAGCACCGCCGCGACGGGAATCGCCAGCGCCAGCGCCAGGATGATGGCCTTGGTCATGTCGCCCTCGGCGGTCATGAAGGGCTCGCGGAAGGCGCGCGCGAAGCAGAGGCGCGCCCGCTGCATGACGAAGCCCATTCCCAGGCCGGCCAGGATGACGATGGCGCGCGACAGCAGCTTGGCGTCGCCGGACGTCGCCCACTCGATCGCCCACCAGCCGATCGCCGCCAGCACCGCCGCGCCGAGCCACGGATACCAGCGCAACAGCGGCGTATCACCATGGCTGACTTTCGCTTCCATGCCCCAGGTAATGTGATCCAGCGTCCACAACAGCAGCTTGAGGCCGATCACCGCGCCGAGCAGCAGCCCGGCCCACATCGCCCAGCCGGCCGGCGAGGCGTGCAGGACCGGCGTAAAGAAACCGCCCGTGGTGCAGCCTCCCGCCAGCGCGGCGCCAATGCCCATCAGCGTGCCACCGAGCGCGCCCCAGATGTATTCCAGGTTCGGCGCCCGGTTGAGCGCGAACTGGCGCGAGAGCAGCGCCGCCGCGAACGCGCCGAGAATCAGCGCCGCGTTCATCAGCG
>JAEHDA010000347.1 GCA_016880655.1 Rhodocyclaceae bacterium | reverse complement strand
GCGGGGGTGGGGGCGGGGGTGGCCGCCGGCTCGAGCAATTCGGCTCCGCCCGGAGATGGCTCGCCATGCAGCGATGCCTTGAGCAGTATGGCAGCCAGTTTCTCGCTGGCACCATTGAAAACGCCCGCGGGGCCCAATTCCTCACGTACCTCCGCGAAGCGTTTTTCCTTGATCTTGGCGACTATTGCTGCTGCGATGCGATGGAACTCATCATGGGCGGCGCGAATGTCACCATAGAGCTCCTGCGGCATCAGTCGGTGCCCTTCGTGGTTGAGCCATTTGCCGAACTGGCATTGGTCGTTGGCCCCGATCGTGGTCAGATCCATGGCTGCACGACCATTTAGGAAGTCTCTGAAGCGCTTGCGCCAGGCAGCATGCGCTTCGAGCGCCGACTCGATCTCACTCTGCATTCCCATGGTTTCCCCCTCCTCTCGGACCAGTATAAGCAAAGAAGGGCGTCGCTCGTTCACGGCGCCGGCCGGCGCTCCGATAACCGGCGCGAGAGCCCCTTCACGGTTCTGATGCTGGACCGGGACCATTTCAACGCAGGTCAACGACACGCATGGCCGCGAGGTGGGGGACAAGGTGCTCGCCGACTTGGCACTCTACGAGGCCAAGACCGGCGGCCGCAACCGCGCCGTGCGCTTCCGGCCGAACATGTGGAAGGATCCGGGCAACTACTGACACCGCCGCGCTGCTGCGGCGGCGATGTCAGCCGCCAACACGCTCATAGTAACGGGCGCGATAGAGAAGGCGCCGGCGCTCTGGCGTTTCGGTGAAGCCGGCGCGATCGTGCAGCACATTGTTGCTGACCAGCCCCATGCCCGGCTCCAAGCGACCGCGGAGCGTCCATGCCGTCGGCGTCGCGAGGATGCGTTCCAGCGCGGTCTTGGCGGCTTGCGTGGCTGAATTTTGCTTCCAGGCGATGCTGACAGTGCGCGCCGTGTAGCGCATGTGCAGGGTACCGTCCGCATTCATTGAAAACACCGGCCCCTGCTGCTCGGCGCGGGCGATGCCGGTCTCGTCGATGCGCGGCGGAATGGTCATCGCGTCGGGTGTCGAAAGGGCGCGAACGTGGTCCGGATTCTGGTCGCGCAGAAGGATATAGGCGATCTCATGGTCGAGCAACTGGTTCTCGCCGCCGCTCGCCGCGCTCTCGACGCAATGGAGCAGCAGGCCGCGTACCGTGCGCTCCGGCGTGTTGTAGTAGCCGTCGGTATGCCACTTGATCGGCTTGTCGGTATAGGGAATGAACTCGCGTCGTTCGTCGCGCTGCTCGGCGCCGCGCACGGAGATCGGCGATATCGCGTCATCGTCGGTCAGCCAGTGGCTGTCGAGCGTCTTCAGGCCGAGTTGCGCACCCAGCATGCGCGGGATCTCCTTGTCGGGATCGCGGCCGGTCTTGCCGACATAGACGGCCATGTTGGCAATGGCATTCAACGCCAGGAAGCGGTCCCGCTCGACGGAAGTCAGCCGTCGCGGATCGCCGATTTCGACGAGGATGTCCTCGAGCCGGCGCGGCGCGGTGTCGAGCTTGCGCTGTCGCCACTCCGAGTACGCTGCCGATGACTGAAGGTCGAAAGGGGAAGTCACGTCATTCTCCGCTGGCGGCGGCGCGTTCGCGCCGCGGCGACAATTGGTCGGGGCCGGCGAACAGGCCGGCGAGCGTCTTGTCGAGCGCCTTGAGTGCCTCGGGCACTTCGATCTCCATGACCTGATCGACCACCCAGAGGCGGTCCTTCTCGGGCAGTCCCTCGCGCAGGCAGGCGGCGAACAAGCGCTTGAAGCCGAAGTCCGGACCGACAGGACCGTAGTCGAACTCCGAATACTCGCCGCCGCGACGATTGAAGAGGTCGATGAAGTGGCGCTGGCACACGCCGGGTTCGGCAGCGCCGAACAGCATCTCGCTGTTCTCTTCGACGACGCCGGCCATGCGTTTGGCCAAGGCAGAAGTGAACTCGAACCGCTTCTCGGACTCCAGTTTCAGATAGGCAATGCGATCCGCCGCCATGGCAAGGAAGACCATGAATTCGCAGACGAAATCGAAGTACGGCTTGCCGATATCGATGTCGTAACCTGCGCCACGCATGCGTTTGATGGCGTCGACAGACAGCTTCCAGCCCAGCATGGCGACGACCGAGGCCAGCGACTCGGCGGAGCGCTGGCCTTCGGTGTGGAAGCGGCTGCGGATACGGACGGCCACCGCTCAGTAGCCGCCTTTGCCTTTGGGCTGGGGCAGGCCGGCGACCTTGCAGCCCTGCTTCGCGGCACCGCCGTCCGGAAACAGGTCGAACAGCAGTTTGGTGTCGGCCTCGGGCATGTCGCCTTCGTCCTGAAGCCCCTTGATCAGGTTGCGCATGTTCGGTGTATGGCCCTCTTCCTTGTACTTCTCGCGCAGGTAGCTGACCACCTTGCGATGCTGCTCGGTCAGCGCCAGACCACAGGCATCGGCAATGACCTGCACCGCCTCATCGCTGAAATCCGGCTCCAGCAGGTATCCGTAATCGTCTACTTCCTTTTCCTCGCCATTGATGACGTATCCCATCAGGGTCTCCTCTAAGTTGTTACGAAAAATACTATTTCTTGCGCAGATAAAATTCGTTGGCGCCACGCGCCATCGGCAGCGTCGCCAGAACCTCGACCGCGGCGGTCTGCCCCCAGGACTGCACGTCGGCCACGGCACCGGGGCAGTCGCTGACCATTTGCAGGACTTCGCCGGTCTTCATGCCGTCGAGCAGCTTCTTGGCCTGGAGTATCGGCCCCGGGCAGGAAACACCGCGCATGTCGAGCGTGACGTGCGCGATTGGCGTGGTCTGGGCCCCGCCGGCCTTGCGCAGTGTGTAGGCGGTCTTGCCGTCCGGCTGCTTGGCGGTGGCGATCAACTCGTTGCCGGTGAACTTGCACCAGGCGAAGAGATCGTCGGAGGTGCCCGGGCAATCGGACAGCAGCATCATGCTCTGGTCAGGCTGTAGGTCGTCGATGATCTTCTTGGCGCCGAGCAGTGGTGCCGGGCATGGCATGCCGCTCATGTCAATGGTCACGGTGGGTTTGTCCGACATGGTGCTTCTCCTTCTCTGTTGTTCGTGTTTCGCCTATTCGCCGACGGCGGCGATCGACTTGTGCGGCACGAAAATACCGCAGCCGCGCTTGCGCTCGCCCCCCAATCCTACTCGTTGCAATTGCATCGAGTGTTCCTTGCTCAGCGCATGCAGCATCAGACTGAAGCCGCGCCACTCGCCCCCCGCACCGACTCCACGCCGGGGTCTCCCGCAAACCAGTTGACCAGCAATGCCGCTCTCTGCCAGCTGCCGCCTACAGGCAGCCAAGAAGAGCTCCTCATCGGTCTCGCCAACCGTGACGAACGACGAATACAAAACGCTCGCCGGCGCCAGACGGCGTTCGGTTCCCTCACCGACGACCTCGATTTCGCCATCCAGATCCAGCTTTAGTCCGGTCAGGGAGCGCGCCGCATGGATCCTTGGCTGCGGCAAGCGCAGGCTCAGCCGGGCACGCCGGGTCAGGTACAACTCCGTGTCACCGGGGCTGACGCCTGCCAGCGGATGCACACCCGCCGCCGACTCTTCGACCAGCCATGGCAGTCGTGCGCTCAGCGCAGACCAGAGACGATCGGCGTAATCGAGCGCTATGGCGCGCCCATAGAGGATGAAGGCGAGATCGACCATCTCGCCTTTCGCGCCGCTCACTGCCCCTGCATGGCCGACTTCGACCATTCCATCATTTCCCGAGCCCATCGTTCCGCTGTTATGGGGTCGATATCGAAAATTGTAAAGCGGGTACGCTCGCGAATCCGGATGCGCAGGAAGGGAACACCGCCCGATTCGTAGTCAATCTGCTGCAATTCAATTTCCTGATTGCCGATGGGCACCCGGAACTTGTCAATGCTGGTAATCTTATCCACCGGTTCGCTTTCCGCCAGACAAAGCCGGCCTGCACTATCGCACCCGAGAGCCTCCATGAGCCATCACCGGATTGGCGTGGCGGCAACTACTCCCTCCGGGTAGGTAAGGCTAGCCCGTTTTAGGAGGAAAATCTACCGATCGGAAGTATGGTGCGGCTGGCGATGGCTACTTAACATCCCGTCAGCCTGATTGCGGTCAGAAGACACCCGCCGCCCGTGGCGCGGTGTCGAATGCAAAGTCCAAACAGAGGAGACAACACGATGGCCAAGCAACTCCACCCAACCCCCTTGCTGGACCAGCTTGAAACCGGTCCTTGGCCCAGCTTCGTTACCGGATTGAAGCGTCTGGCCAAAGACAAGGATTACGTCGTCGACGTACTCGGCCACCTTGAGCACTCCTACAAGACCCGCAAGGGTTACTGGAAGGGTGGCACCGTCGGCGTTATCGGCTACGGTGGTGGTGTAATTCCCCGCTTCACCGAAATCAAGGATGACAAGGGCGAACCGGTCTTCAAGGACGCCGCCGAGTTCCACACCATCCGCATCATGCCGCCGGCCGGCATGCACTACGACACCGGCACGCTGCGCCAGATGTGCGACGTCTGGCAGGAGCATGGCTCCGGCCTGATCGCCCTGCACGGCCAGTCCGGCGACATCATGTTCCAGGGCGCCTCCAGCGCCAACGTGCAGAAGGCCTTCGACGCATTCAACGAGATGGGCTTCGACCTCGGCGGCGCCGGCCCGGCGCTGCGCACGTCGATGT
>JAEHDA010000346.1 GCA_016880655.1 Rhodocyclaceae bacterium | reverse complement strand
GGAATTCCACACTGACCCGCAGGCCGGCATTGCCGGCCTCGCCATCGCCGTCGGCAAGCCGGACTTGCGCGCCATGCCGCTCGGCGATCCGCGCCACGATCGAGAGGCCGAGGCCGCTGCCCTCGGTATCCTGGCCGGCCAGGCGGTGGAAGCGATCGAAGACCCGCTGGCGTTCCGACGCTGGAATGCCGGGCCCCGAGTCCGTGACCGACAGCGTTCTCCCTTTTATCGCAACCAGTACCCGACCGCCGGCAGGCGTATAGCGGATGGCATTGTCCACCAGGTTGCGCAACAGGATGCGCAGCATGTCGGCATTGCCGGCGACCGTCGCCGGCGCCGCATCCAGTTCCAGCGTCACGTTGTTCTCGATCGCCAGTGCGCCGTGCAGCACGCAGACTTCCTCCGCCAGGCGATCCAGCGCCACCACGGCCGACGGCGCCGCATCGGCCGGGTCGAGCCGGGCCAGCGTCAGCAGCTGGTCCACCAGGCGTGCCGCGCGCCGGCTGCTGGCGATCAACTGGTCGATGGCGTGGCGGCGTTCGTCGTCGTCGCGGGCGCGCAGTGCCACTTGTGCCTGGGCGGCGAGTGCTGCGAGCGGGGTGCGCAGCTCGTGCGCGGCATCGGCGGTGAAGCGCTTCTCGGTTTCGAGCGCCTGCTCGACGCGCGCGAAGAGATGGTTGATCGACTCGATCAGCGGCCGGATTTCTTCGGGAGCGGTTGCCGGCGTCAAGGCGTCGAGGTGCTCGGGCTCGCGGGCGGCGATCTGGTCGGCCACCACATTCAACGGCCGCAGGCCATGCCGGATGGCCAGCCACACCCAGGCGCCCAGAATCGGCAGGCCGAGCATGGCAGGCAGCAGCAACTGCCAGGTGGTGTGCCCGATCAGTTCCTCGCGCACGTGGTGGTTCTCGCCGACGATCACGCGCGCCTTGTGGTCCGGGCTCCACTCCGCGTAATAGCGCCAGCTCGGATGCTCGCCGGTCGGATCCCTGCCGTTGGAGAAGCCGTCACGGCTTGCCAGCGGCACGCCCGGAGTATCGGGCGAACTGATCGCCAGCCACCCGTCATCCGTCCAGATCTGGAAGCGCAGGTATTTCAGGTCCTCATGTGCATCGTGGTCTTCGTGCGCTTCGTGGTCCTTTCGATCCTTGTCGCGGGCCGCCCTGTCCCGCATTTCTTCCACTTCGTGTACGGCAATCGCGAGCAGGGTGTGTGCCTCGACTACCAGATGGTTGTCGAGTAGTTCGTCGATTTCGTGATGGGTGTCGATGTAGCCCCAGACGAGCATCAGCAGCCAGCAGATCGACACGCCGCCGAGCAGCAGCATGACCAGGCGCCGTCTCAGGGGAAACCAGACGGTACTCATTTCGGGATCATGTAGCCGACGCCGCGCAGCGTCTTGATGAAGTCGGCGCCGAGCTTCTTGCGCAGGTGATGGATGTGTACCTCGAGCGCGTTGCTGTCCGGCTCGTCGCGCCAGCCGTAGATCGAGCTTTCGAGCTGGGCGCGCGACATTACCCGGCCGGCGTTTTCCAGCAGCGCATGCAGCACTGCGAACTCGCGTGCCGACAATTCCACTGGAAAGTCAGCCACGGTGACACGCCGGCTGGCGGGCTCGAGCGTCACCGCGCCATGGCGCAGCACGGGTTCGGCGCGGCCGGCAGATCGGCGGACGAGCGCGCGGATGCGCGCCGCGAGTTCATCGAGATCGATCGGCTTGACCAGGTAGTCATCGGCGCCACCGTCGAGGCCGGCGATCTTGTCGGC
>JAEHDA010000345.1 GCA_016880655.1 Rhodocyclaceae bacterium | reverse complement strand
GCGACCGACCAATATTCCTGCGACCGGAAGATCTCGATCTCGCGCTCGCGGTCGACGATCAGGCGGAGCGCCACTGACTGCACCCGGCCTGCCGACCGGGCGCCGGGCAGCTTGCGCCACAGTACCGGCGACAAAGTGAAGCCGACCAGATAGTCCAGCGCGCGCCGCGCCTGCTGCGCATTCACCAGCGGCATTGAGATTTCGCGAGGGTGAGCGACCGCTTCGCGCACCGCCGACTGGGTGATTTCGTAGAACACCACGCGCTGCATATTCTTGTTCTTCAAGCCGCGCTTGGCCTTGAGCAACTCGGCGATATGCCAGGCGATCGCCTCCCCTTCGCGGTCCGGATCGGGTGCCAGCAGGATGTTGTCGGCTTCGGCGGCGGCTTTCGCAATCGCATCCACATGCTTGCTGTTGCGCGCGATGGTCTCGTACTGCATCGCGAAATTGTCCTCGGTATCGACCGCGCCGGTCTTGGGAACCAGGTCGCGCACATGGCCGAATGAGGCGAGGACTTCAAAATCCTTGCCCAGATATTTTTTAAGGGTCTTGGCTTTGGCCGGGGATTCGACGATCAGGAGATTGGTTGCCATGCGGGGTGATTGAGGCTCAATGTAATTGTGCTGAATTTAACGGGGTGAGCAATTCTTCGATCAACAGCGGATCGAGATTCTGATGGCGATTCCACAATACCATCAGCATGATCAGCTTGAGCTTGTCCAGCCCGAGATTTTCCTGTTGCAGCGCGACGGCGCGGTCGAGGATCATCTCGCGCTCGACGGCGGAGATCATGTGTTGCTGCTCGGCGAATAACAGGAATTGACGCGCTTCGAAGCCGATGCGCTGCAGTTCCAGTTCGGCAAAATGGCGCAGTCCGGCATGTTCGAGGCTGGCCGGATAATTATCAGGATTTTGTTGTTTCAGCGCGGACAGCCATGTCAGCGCTTCGCTGATTTCTTCGCCTTCGAAGCCGGCGGCGGAGAGTTTGCGCGACAGTTTATCCGGCTCCGGATAACTGCCCGCGTCAAAGTAACTTTCAAACAAGTACATCAAAATTTCGAACATGATTAGCGTGGTTTTAGTGGATTCGTTGATACAGGCCGCCGGGTAACGCACTGATGCGCCCCTCCAGTTCGAGCGTCAACAGCATGGCGGATAGCTCGGCTATCGTCAAGCCGCTGCGTTTGCCGAGGGTGTCCAGATCGACCGGATCGAAGCCAAGATGCCTGAGCAGCGCGGGATTCGTATCTTGCGTTGTAGCTAAGCCTTGCATATCGGGTGCGCGCGCGGGTGCGGCGGCGGTTGTGATAATTAGGCCGCCCAATTCCTCGAGAATATCCTGCGCGGTCTCGACCAGTTTTGCGCCTTGCTTGAGCAGTGCGTGGCAACCCTTGCTTTGCGGCGCGTGGATCGAACCGGGGATTGCGAACACGTCTCTGCCCTGCTCCAGCGCCAGCCGCGCGGTGATCAGCGAGCCGCTTTGCAGCGATGCTTCCACCACCAGGCAGCCGGCGCTCATGCCGCTGATGAGGCGGTTGCGGCGCGGAAAGTTGGCGGCCAGCGGCGGTGTGCCGAGCGGGAATTCCGAAATCAGCGCGCCCTGACTGGCGAGCGCATGGGCGAGATCGCGGTTCGCGGCGGGGTAGACCTTGTCCAGCCCGGTGCCGACCACGCCGATGCTGCTGCCGCAATGGTTTCCTTGGCAGCGCAATGCGCCGCGATGCGCGGCGGCGTCGATGCCGTGCGCCATGCCGCTGATGATGCACAACCCGGCGTCGCTCAACGATTTGGCAAACGCTTCGGCATTGTGGATACCTTGCGGCGTGGCATTGCGGCTGCCGACGATGGCCAGCGCGGTGTGGTTGAGCAGGTCGAGCCGCCCCTTCACATACAATAACAGCGGCGGGTCGGGAATGTTCAACAGGGCTTGCGGATAGTCGCTATCGGCGAGGGTGACGATGCGGTTATTGCCGTCTTCCAGCCAGGCCAGCGCCGGGGCGAGCAGATCGTCAGGGATGCCTTTGCCGATCTCGGCGGCGACTTCGGCCTTGACGATGGTTTTGAGCGAACCGCCGGAGGCGGCGAAAACCGCCTCCGGCGAACCGAATTCCTTTAACAGGCGGCACGCGCTTTCACCGCCCAGGCCGCGCGTCAGGCTGAGCGCCAGCCAGGCCTTGAGAGAAGCATCGGGAGCCACGCTCGCTGTGTTCTGCGGGGTGTCTAAGGAGTTTGTGCGCGATCCAGCAATTGCACCGGCAAGCGGGTTTGCATCACCAGTGCGTACGACACTTTGTCGAACACGCGGAACACGGACACCAGGCCGTAGCGTTCATCCGGCAGGGTAAATTTTTCGCCTTCATTCTTCACTTCCTCACCCTTATGGTACAGGGCCAGCACATGGCCGCTTTCCAGTCCGTCGCGTGCGCCTTTGCTCAGGGTGATTACGGTATTTTGCCCGGCCTGTGAAACACCGCCGTACACCGAAATGACGCGTGCGGAAATGTTGCTGCCGGGTGCGCGCGGCAGGTAAGTGGTGACAGCAGTGCTGGAAGGGGCGACCAGGCGGTCGCCCTGATTGATGTCCTGAACGGAATGGGTGATCGCGACGGTGCTGACATCCGCAAAATCGGTTACTTCGGCATTGCCCAGATATAG
>JAEHDA010000344.1 GCA_016880655.1 Rhodocyclaceae bacterium | reverse complement strand
GCGATGTAGCGCTGCTCCGCGTCGGTCTGGCCGCCCGCCACCACGCGGCCTTCGCCGAGCAGCGTCGCCAGCCGCCGGAACTGGCGCGCGTTGACGATGCGGCCGTAATCGTGGCTGGACCAGGGATCGGCGCCGTACATCTCGACGATCGCCTGCGCCAGCAGCGGCGCGAGTTTGTCGGCCACTGCGGGCGTGGCCAGCACGTAATCGGGCGCCACGCAGGTCTGGCCGCTGTTGAGGAACTTGCCCCAGGCGATGCGGTGCGCGGCGGTGGCGAGGTCGACGCTGTCGTCTACCCACACGGGCGACTTGCCGCCGAGTTCGAGCGTGACGGGCGTCAGGTATTTCGCCGCCGCCGCCATGACGATGCGGGCGACACGGCCGTTGCCGGTGTAGAAGATGTGGTCGAAGCGTTCGGCCAGGAGCGTGGTGGTTTCCTCGACGCCGCCTTCGAGCACCGCTACCGCGCTGGCGTCGAGATACTGCGGCAGCAGGCGGGCGAGCAGCACCGACGTCGCGGGCGCCAGCTCGCTGGGCTTGAGCAGGACGGCATTGCCCGCGGCCAGCGCGCCGACGACGGGCGTCAGCGACAGCAGCAGGGGATAGTTCCAGGGCGCGATCACCAGCACCACGCCGAGCGGTTCCAGCACCACGCTCGCGGCAGCCGGTTGCAGCAGCAGCGGAACGCGATGGCGGCGCGGTGCCAGCCAGCGCTTCAGGTGCCTGAGCGTGTGGTCGATCTCGCCCACCACGACGCCGGTTTCGGTCAGCTTCGACTCGATGGGATGCTTGCCCAGATCCTCGCTCAGCGCCAGGTCGAATTCGGCGGCCCGTTCGACCAGCATGCGGCGAAGCCCGAGCAACTGCTCGCGACGCCAGTGCAGCGGCCGCGTGGTGCCGGCGTCGAAGGCCTGGCGCAAGCCGGCAACCAGCGGGGGGATATCCACCATGGACGTCAGGGTTGAAGTGGGCGGGAGGAGTCCCTATGATGAAACAAATCGCCACCGAGTTCCATATCCGCGTGGCACGTTGCGCAACGAACTCCGAACAACATGAATTCACCCGCATTGCCGCGCTATTCCCTCGGCGAGGAAATCGCCAACAGCGTCACGCACGGCGTCGGCATCGTCCTGGCGATCGCGGGACTGGCGATTTTGACCGCTTTCGCCGCGCGCAACGGCACTGCCTGGCATGTCGTCGCCAGCGCGATCTTCGGTGCCACGCTGATCCTTTGCTTCACGACATCGACGCTCTACCACAGCATCCAGCTCGAACGCGTCAAGCGGGTGCTGCGCGTCTTCGACCACTCGGCGGTGTTCCTGCTGATCGCGGGTACCTACACCCCCTTCATGCTGATCGGCGTGCCCGGCCCGTGGGGCTGGACGATCCTGGCGGCGGTGTGGACGCTGGCGGTCACCGGCATCGTGCTGCGCCTGGTTCTGCGGGGCCGCCTGCACGGTCTGGTCGTCGCACTCTATCTGGCGATGGGCTGGCTGGTGGTGGTCGCCACCAAGCCGCTGCTGGACAATGTCGGCGTCGGCGGCCTGTCGCTGCTGGCCGGCGGTGGCATCGCGTACACGGTCGGCGTGGTCTTCTACAAGTGGCGCCGCCTGCGCTACAGCCACGCCATCTGGCACGGCTTCGTCCTGCTCGGCGGCGGCCTGCACTACTTCGCGGTGCTGTTCTACCTCATTCCCTGAGCAGCGCGAGTTGGCGGTCGTGCAGGCGGGCGAGCATCAGCAATGCCGTGCAGCCGCCCATCAGCGCGTAGAACATGTCCGACTGCGTGTCCCACGCGTAGCCTTGCGTGCCGAGGAATTCGTCCGCGCCCTGGCCGAGCGCCAGCGCGGCGGCCCATTCGATCAGCTCGTAGCCGGCGCTGATCGCCAGCACCACGCAGATGACCAGGAAGGCCAGCATCTTGCGGCCCTGCACGTGGGCGCCGCGGACCAGGATTTCGCGCGCAACGATGGCCGGCGCGAAGCCCTGCATGAAATGGCCGATCTTGTCGTAGGGGTTGCGATCCATGTCGAACAGGTCGGCCAGCCAGAAGCCGAGCGGCACCCGCGCGTAGGTGTAGGCGCCGCCGACTATCAGCACCACCGCGTGCGCGAAGATCAGGGCATAAAGCAGGGTCGTCAGCGGAAAGCGGCGATACGTCGCCGCCATCAGCGGCAGCGCGATCAGGACCGGGAACACCTCCAGCAGCCAGGTCGGACGGTCGTAGGGGTCGATGCCGGAGATCGCCAGCAGCGCGATCAGGACGACGGCGGCGACGGCCGGGTGGCGAGGGGATGGCGGGTTCATGGTCGGCGACGCATCGTGCCCGGAAACGGCCTGCTTTTCAAGCCGGCGACTGCAAGCGGGAGCGTCGGTAGCCAAGGACATCCTCGCAGTCTTGGCATATGCTTGCTACCTGCAAAGAAGTTCTCACCTCCTCACCCCCCCGGTATCCGTACGCACGCAATGCACCGATCCACGCCCAAGCTGCTTCTCACAAGCTGTTTCCTGTCTCTTTTCTGGTTGGCCACGTCTGCGCATGCGTGGTCCTCCGACGACGCGATCGAGGTTTCGGTCAGGGTGCAGGACGAATCCGGCAAGCCAATCCCGTATGTCACGGCGTGGAGCGCCATCAACTACGACAAGAAGCGCATCAAGGACGGCGGCATGCAGGAATACCTCTCGATCGATGATCTGTGGCGCGTGACGCAGCGCTATGGGGCGCTGCACGACATCGTCTCCCAGTTTGGCGACAAGCCGGTTGCATCGCTCTGGGTGTCGGTCATGGGTAGCGCCGACGGCAACTTCCACGAATCATTGGACGATGAGGCAGCCGCAGGCAAGGGAAGTCACGGCGCGCGCCCCGCCTCAGTGACCCTTGGCTACACATTCATGAAGCGTGGCTACCTGCCCGGCAAGGTCGTCCTTACGGCGCCAAGGAACCAGCACCGGGTAGAAGCGACCGTCACGCTCAAGCGAAATCCCGACGAAGCGCCGGAAACGCAACCCTATCTCCAGACCTTCGATCGCCTGCGTTACGAGCTTTCGGACAGCCGACGCAACGCCGAGCTGACCGAAGAGAACCAGTTGCGCCTGGCCTCGTTGCAGGACCAGATGGAACAGGTGGCGCAACAAGCCCTGGCTGCCGGTGACAGGTCCGCCGCCGCCCGCATCTATTCCCGCATGCGCTACATACCCAACCTGTACGTCGTCGATGGCCGCATCGCCGGCTCGGACCATGGGGATGCCGGCAGCCCGCAAGCCAGGCGGGCGGTGAACAAGGCGTACGAGCTGGACCCCGACAATCTGTATGTCTGGATGCAGACCTACTTGCGCCGTACGGCGCTGCTGCCCCACCCGACGACCGAAGAGCGGATCGAAGCCTCGCTGGCGGCGGTCGAGAAGCTCATCGCCGCAAAGGGCGAGGCGGTATGGCCGCAATGCATGTTTCACCAGGCGGTCGGCCATGCGATGCTCGGCCGCTACGAGACGGCGTATCGCTTGTATCGGGAAGCAGCGCGACGCGAGCCGAAGTACATGGACTGGGACGAAGAGATCCGGAACCTGAAGGCCGAGATGAAGAGCAGCGGCGTGGCGGTTCCCGCCGACTGAAGTTCAATCCGCCAGCAGTCGCCACTTTTATTTCCTATAGTGGAGACAGAAGAAGGGGGAACGGTCGTCATGCTCCCAAAGGGGCTGACGAACGAATTCGGCGGTATGCGCCCCGGAGGTTTCAATCATGAGTGGCCGCAGGTTTTCTCGACTCCACAAGGCTTCGGCCGGCATGGTTTCGATGTTGGCGATCGTCCAATCGACGACTTCACTGGCAGGTCCGGATGCATGTGAGGTGACAGGTTCAACCGTCACCTGCTCGGGCCATCAGGAAGACGGCATCAGCCGCTCGGCGCCGCCGGGTGATCTGCATGTGCTTGATTTGTTGGGCCCCATCATTCCGTCGGCGATCGGC
>JAEHDA010000343.1 GCA_016880655.1 Rhodocyclaceae bacterium | reverse complement strand
GAAGCACCAGAAAGGGACTGACAAGGTCAAGGGGGTCATCGCAGCGCCGAAGATTAGCGCGAACGCAGAGAAGATGGCGAATGACTGGGGATTCAGGTTTGTCGCTGCCACCGAACACAAGGCCGTGCTCGATACCTGCAAGGAGATGGAGCGGCAAGGCTTCGAGGTGACCTATCTGGAGCCGCAGGAGAACGGCCTGATTTCGCTCGACCAGTTCAGGGCCGCGCTGCGCAAGGACACGGTGCTCGCCTCGGTGATGGCGGTGAACAACGAGATCGGCGTCATCCAGCCGATTGCCGAACTGGGCGAGATCTGTCGCGCCAATGGCACCATCTTCCACGTCGACGCCGCCCAGGCGACGGGCAAGATGCCCATCGACCTGGCGAAGCTCAAGGTCGACCTGATGTCCTTCTCTGCGCACAAGACCTACGGGCCCAAGGGCATCGGCGCGCTTTATGTCCGCCGCAAGCCGCGCATCCGCATCGAGGCACAGATGCACGGCGGCGGCCACGAGCGCGGCATGCGCTCCGGCACGCTGGCGACGCACCAGATCGTCGGCATGGGCGAGGCGTTCCGCATCGCCCGCGAGGAAATGGCCACCGAGAACGAACGCATCCGCATGCTCCGCGACCGTCTGCTCAAGGGCTTCATGGACATTGAGGAGGTGTTCGTCAACGGCGATCTGGAGCAGAGGGTGCCGCACAACCTCAACATCAGCTTTGCCTACGTGGAAGGCGAGTCGCTGATGATGGCGATCAAGGACATCGCCGTCTCGTCCGGCTCGGCATGCACTTCCGCCTCGCTCGAACCTTCCTATGTGTTGCGGGCGCTGGGACGCTCGGACGAGCTGGCGCACAGCTCGATCCGTTTTACCCTCGGCCGCTTCACCACTGAAGAGGAAATCGATTACACAATACGGCTGCTGCACGAGAAGATCGCCAAACTGCGCGAGCTGTCGCCGCTCTGGGAAATGTACAAGGACGGCGTGGACTTGAGCAGCGTTCAGTGGGCCGCGCACTAAGGAGAGCAACATGTCATACAGCACGAAAGTCATCGACCACTATGAAAATCCGCGCAACGTCGGCGCCTTCGACAAGGAGGCAGGCGACGTCGGCACCGGCATGGTCGGTGCACCGGCCTGCGGCGACGTCATGAAGTTGCAGATCAAGGTCGGCAAGAATGGCATCATCGAGGACGCCAAGTTCAAGACCTACGGCTGCGGCTCGGCCATCGCTTCGTCGTCGCTGGTCACCGAGTGGGTCAAGGGCAAGACGCTCGACCAGGCGATGGAAATCAAGAACACCCAGATCGCCGAGGAGCTGGCGCTGCCACCGGTCAAGATCCACTGTTCCATCCTGGCCGAGGATGCCATCAAGGCGGCCGTGGCCGATTACAAAAAGAAGGCAGGAGCCTGACGATGGCCGTGACATTGACTGAAAGCGCTGCGAAGCACGTATCCAACTTCATCGCCAAGCGCGGCAAGGGCATCGGCATCCGGTTGGGCGTCAAGACGTCGGGCTGCTCCGGCATGGCCTACAAGCTGGAATTCGCCGACGTGGCCGAGCCGGAGGACGTGGTGTTCGACACCCATGGGCTCAAGGTACTGGTCGATCCGCGCAGCCTGCCGTATATCGACGGCACGGAGCTGGATTACGCCAAAGAGGGGTTGAACGAAGGCTTCAAGTTCAACAACCCGAATATCAAGGATCAGTGCGGCTGCGGCGAATCGTTCACCGTCTGATATGACGATCTTCGACCTGGAGCACTTCTCGCGCGACCACTTCGCCCTGTTCGACCTGCCGCGTCGGCAGGCTCTGGACGAGCTTGAACTCGAGCGCAGGTACCGTGACATCCAGGCGCAGGTGCATCCCGACAAGCACGCGCATCTCGCCGACGCCGACAAGCGGCTGGCGATGCAGTGGGCGACCAGGGTCAACGAGGCCTATCTGGCACTCAAGAGTCCGCTCAAGCGCGCCGAATATCTGCTCGGCCTGCTCGGGCACGACCCGCAGATCGAGCGCAACACCGCGATGCCGACCGAGTTCCTGATGCACCAGATGGAATTGCGCGAGGCCGTCGCCGAGGCGCGGGCGGGGGGCGATATC
Source organism: Rhodocyclaceae bacterium (assembly GCA_016880655.1). GTDB lineage: Bacteria > Pseudomonadota > Gammaproteobacteria > Burkholderiales > Rhodocyclaceae > Fen-999. The sequence continues at coordinate 2,620 of JAEHDA010000343.1, read as the reverse complement.
GACGCGCTCGACCACATGCATCGGAAGATGAAGAAGGAAATGGCCGGGCAGCACCAGGCGCTGGCCCGGGCACTCGACGAGACCATGGATTATGCGCATGGCGCCGAAGTCGTGCGCCAACTGATGTTCCAGGAAAAGCTCCTCCACGAAATCGACGAGGCCTTGCAGGCCGTCGAAGCATAAGAAGAAACGCAAATGGCATTGCTGCAACTCTCCGAGCCCGGCCAGTCGGCGGCTCCGCATGAACATCGCCTGGCCGTCGGCATCGACCTGGGCACCACCAACTCGCTGGTGGCCACGGTTCGCAGTGGCATCTCGGTCGTACTCAGCGACGAATTGGGCAGGCCGTTGCTGCCTTCGGTGGTCCACTACGCAGCCGAAGGCGTGGTCGACGTCGGCTACGAGGCGCAGGCGCGCCAGTCCATCGATCCGCGCAATACGGTCGTGTCGGTCAAGCGCTTCATGGGTCGTGGCCGGGCGGACATCGCCCACATCGAGTCGATGCCCTACGACTTCGAGGACAGTCCGGGCATGGTCAAATTACGTACCGCCCAAGGCGTCAAGTCGCCGGTCGAGATCTCGGCCGATATCCTCAAGAACCTGCGCACGCGCGCCGAAGCCGCGCTCGGCGGGCAGCTTACCGGCGCCGTCATCACCGTGCCGGCGTACTTCGACGACGCCCAGCGCCAGGCGACCAAGGATGCAGCTCGGCTGGCTGGCATCAATGTGCTGCGCCTGCTCAACGAACCGACCGCCGCCGCCATCGCCTACGGCCTCGACAACGGCGCGGAAGGCATCTACGCCGTGTACGACCTCGGCGGCGGCACCTTCGATATCTCCATCCTCAAGCTCTCCAAGGGCGTCTTCCAGGTCCTCGCCACCGGCGGCGATTCCGCGCTCGGCGGCGACGACTTTGACCATCGCGTGTTCTGCTGGGTGATCGAGCAGGCCAAGCTTTCCCCGGTGTCGCCGCACGACGCGCGCCTGCTGCAGACCCGCGCCCGCGAAGCCAAGGAACACCTGACCCAGCATGGCGAGGCGCCGATCACGGCCAAGCTTTCGACGGGCGAGTTCGTCGATCTCACGCTGACCTCCGAAATCTTCAATGAAATTTCGAAGACGCTGGTGCAGAAGACGCTCGGCCCTACCCGCAAAGCGCTGCGGGACGCCGGACTCTCGCCCGCGGACGTCAAGGGCGTGGTCATGGTCGGCGGCGCCACGCGCATGCCGCAGATCCAGAAGGCGGTCGGCGAGTACTTCGGCCAGGAGCCATTGAACAACCTCGACCCCGACAAGGTGGTGGCGTTGGGCGCTGCGATCCAGGCCAACCTGCTGGCCGGCAACCGCGCCGCGGGCGACGACTGGCTGCTGCTCGACGTGATTCCGCTCTCGCTCGGCATCGAGACCATGGGCGGGCTCACCGAAAAGATCATCCCGCGCAACTCGACCATTCCGGTGGCGCGCGCGCAGGAGTTCACCACCTTCAAGGACGGCCAGGCGGCCATGGCGCTGCACGTGGTGCAGGGCGAACGCGAACTGGTGTCGGACTGCCGCAGCCTGGCGCGTTTCGAACTGCGCGGCATTCCGCCCATGGTGGCAGGCGCGGCGCGCATCCGCGTCACTTTCCAGGTCGATGCCGACGGCCTGCTGTCGGTAACGGCGCGCGAACAGACTACCGGCCACGAGGCGCGCATCGAGGTCAAGCCGTCCTATGGACTGACCGACGACGAAGTCGCCGCCATGCTCAAGGACGGCTTCTCGCATGCCAGCGACGACGCCTTCCGCCGTGCGCTGCGCGAGGCGCAAGTCGAGGCGCAGCGGCTCATCGAGGCGGTGCAGTCTGCGCTCAAGGAGGACGCGCAACTGCTTTCGACCCTGGAGCGCGCCCATGTCGATGCCTGCCTCGGCAAGCTACAGGCCGTGATGATGGGCGACAACCGGCGTGCGATCGACGATGCCATGGACAATCTGAACAAGGCCACTGCCGAATTCGCTGCGCGACGCATGAACCAGAGCGTGCAGCGGGCGCTGGCCGGCAAGAAGGTTTCGGAGCTGGAATCATGACCCGGATCATCGTCCTGCCGCATTGGGAACTCTGTCCGGATGGTGCCGTGCTCGACGCGGAACCCGGTGTCTCGATCTGCGACGCGCTGCTGGACAACGGCATCGAGATCGAGCATGCCTGCGAGAAGTCATGTGCCTGCACCACCTGCCACGTCGTGATTCGCGAGGGCTACAATTCACTGGACGACGCGGAGGAAACCGAGGAGGATCTGCTCGACAAGGCTTGGGGACTGGAACCTACCTCACGACTTTCGTGTCAGGCCATCGTCGGCGAAACGCCGCTCACCATCGAGATTCCCAAGTACACGATCAACATGGCGAAGGAGGGCAAGCGGTGAAGTGGACGGATGTGAACGACATCGCCATCGAGTTGTCCGAGGCCCATCCAGGCATGGACCCGACCCGCATCAACTTCGTCGACCTGATGAACTGGGTAACGGCGCTGCCGGACTTCAACGACGATCCCGGGCACTGCGGCGAGAAGGTGCTGGAAGCCATCCAGCAAGCCTGGATCGACGAGGTCGATTGACATGGGCAGCCGCGGCTGGGCGATCCT